>JBMNUL010000018.1:0-25012 GCA_050946255.1 Coriobacteriales bacterium
AGTCTGGTATGAGGTATGTTTAATACCAAATTTCGATTTTGGTATTTGGTATACCAATTTCTAGAGTAAATGACTCTAAAACTGATTTTTCAAATTTTACCGTGATATATTTCGCCAAAGATGGTGCAGGTTGCACGAGCTGCATACGTTGAGTATGCAAGGCAGGAAGCCGTAATTAACGGAACCTATAGAAGCAGAAGGAGAAAGCCATGATTGACGGAACTTACAACATCAAAGCCAAGTCTCCCATAGGCATGCAGGAAGGAAGCTTCGTTTTCAAGACTGAAGGCGATGCCCTCACCGGAACGGCGAATCTCATGGGCTCAGATGCCACCATTGAGAACGGTGCCGTTGATGGCGACGATTTCACGTTCAAGCTTTCGCAAATGGACACCCCGGCAGGTCCGATGGATTTTGACGTGAAGGGTACCGTGGACGGTAACGACATCTCCGGCAAGATCAAATGCGTCATGATGACGCTCAAGTTCTCTGGCGGCAGAGCATAACGAATTCATCAGAACCTATCTTTTTTCACCGATAGGGGGAAATAATGTCTGATACCTTCAAACCTATGTTCAAAGACCTTCCAGCATTCGGTGCTTTGCAGGGCATTCGCATACTAGACTGCGGTAGTTTCATCGCCGTTCCTTGGGCTTGCACTTTGGCAGCTGAATGCGGAGCTGAGGTCATCAAGGTTGAAAATCCCAATGGCGACACCATGCGCTCAATTGTCTCCATGGCTAAGGGGAAATCTCCAATGCCACTCTATTGGGCTCAAGATGCTCGATGCAAGCTCGACATGGTGCTTGACTATCGAGCACCCGAAGCAAAAGAGATTATGGCCAAACTCATTGAACGCAGCGATATTTGGCTCGAATCCTCGATTCCAGGAACCTTCCCCGATAAGTTTGGGATTACCGATGAGTGGATTCTTTCCGTGAACCCGAAGATAGTAGTCGTTCATGTGTCCGGATATGGTCAGACCGGTGATCCGGAATACGTGCATCGTGGCTCCTATGACATGATTGGACAGGCATTCAGCGGCTTTTGCGACCAGAATGGTTTCCCCGATGGGCCTCCAATGCGCACTGGACCCGCTATCAACGACTACCTCACTGCCGTTTGGGTTCTCTGGTCAATGCTTGCCGGATATATCAGTGCTCAACGTACTGGGAAAGGTCAGGTTATCGACGTTGCCCAGTACGAGTGCCAGTTCCGCATGATGGAAACACTTGCAATCGACTACTACCAGTTCGGCATTGTGAAGCATCGTAGTGGCAATGAGCATCCTGGCGGCATGCAACCTTATGGGATATTTCCGTGCAAGGACGGCTACGTGTGTTTCGGTGCGACTGGTCCTGCGTTCCAGCGTGTTAAGAAGGTCATCCCCGGACTTGATGTCGATAAGTACTCGACCATCTTCGATCAGCATAACTACAAAGATGAAATCAAGGATATCGTGGAGGATTGGCTCAAGGACAAGACAGGCGAAGAGGCTGAGAAGATTCTCAATGCGGCCAGGGTTCCTGCGTGCCGAATCATGGACATGCCAGCCATCGCTGAAAACTCCCAGTATGCTGCACGCGACATGCTTGTTGAATGGGATGATCCTACCTGCGGTCATGTGAAGGGCGTGGGGCTTGTGCCAAAATTCCGCGGTACGCCTGGCAGGATTTGGCGTGGGGCGCCCGAGCTCGGCATGGATACCGAGGAAATCATGGAAGCGCTCGGCTATTCAAAGGAAGAAATCAAGGACCTCATGAAGCGAGATGTCATCGAGTAGCCGCAAATTACCAAATCAAACATGCACTTTAAACATGTCTGTAGCCAGAGTGTGTGAACTCGGTGCCACTTATTAAGGAGTATGACATGGATTTCAGTTTCAATGAAGAACAGCTTCTGTTCCAGAAGAATGTACGCGAGTTCGCACAGACGAACTTTGCTGCTAAGTATACTAAGCGTTCGCAGCAAGAAGGCTACGATCTCGAGGTATTCGAGAAGATGGCTGAATTCGGTATTCTCGGCATGAACCTTCCCGAGGAATATGGCGGGCAGGGCGAGATTGATTACGTGACCATGGGCATCGCAATCGAGGAAGTTGCCAAGGCTGATTTCAACGCGGCGTTCTGTTGCCTGCAAGGTGGCATTATTGGACATGCGATTTCCAATTTCGCCAGTCAAGAGATAAAGGATAAATGGCTGCCTGGCATGTGCAATGGAACCTTGGCTGTTGGATTGTCGCTGACCGAACCCAGCTGCGGCTCGGATGCCGCCGCGATTAAGACGACTGCCGTACGTGATGGCGACTACTACATTCTAAATGGCGAGAAGACCTCGTCGAGTTTCATGAAAGCAAACGCCCACATCATCTTCGCGAAGACGGATCCAGAGGCGGGTGCCCGTGGAGTGAGCGCATTCTTGGTTCCCCTTGATGATGGGCAGGAAGGTCTCACCAAGTCGATTTTCAGCGACATCGGGTGCAAGCCTATCTCGCGTGGTGCTATCACTCTGAAGGATTATCGTGTCCCGGCGAAGAACATGATTGGCATCGAGGGCGGTGGATTCTACACTGTCATGAACGAGTTCGACTTCAGTCGTGTTGGCATCGCACTAATGGAGATTGGTGCGGCGCAGGCAGCGCTCGATGATGCGATGGAGTACGCCAAGCAGCGCACGACTTTCGGAAAACCCTTGTGCTCCTATGAGGGCATCTCGTTCCAGATTGCCGAGGATCAGACCTACCTCGATGCTGCGCGCCTGCTTTGTTACAAGGCGCTGTGGTTGCGTGACAACGATGAGCCGCATACCAAGGAAGCTGCCATGTGCAAGTGGTGGTGCCCGCAGCTGGCGTTCGAGGTTATTCAGCATTCCATCCTGATTCATGGTCACCTTGGATACACTGATGAATTCCCCGAGGCGCAGCGCTTGGTGGATACTCTTGGTTTGCAACTTGGAGACGGAGCGCCTCACATCCAAAAGATGATCGTCGCCCGTGAACTCATGGGTCGCGAGAGCCTGCCATACAGAAGGCCGAAAAAGAACAAAGACAAGTAAAAGGACAAACAAGAACATCTCAAAAGTTCGAGATGGTGCCCTTATCGACAAATTATGAGGAGCAAAGCAAATGTCGAACATTGCCGTGTGTTTCAAATGGGTCAAGGATGAGGCCGATGTCACGACAGACGAGTCGACCAAAGCGCTCAAGACCGATCGCGCTACATACAAGATCAGTGATTATGATCGCAACGCAATCGAAGTCGGCGCCCAGATGACCGAAAGCGATGAGGGCACCACTCTGACAGCCGTTACGGCGGGAATCCCAGGCGCTACGACTGGTTTCAAGGACGCACTGTCCAGGGGTGCTGATCGTGGCCTACTGGTGGCAGACGAAATTTTCGATGATGCCGACCCCGCTATCATTGCCAAGGTGTTGGCTGCCGCTCTTGATGCGACCGGACCGTACGATTTGATACTTTTTGGCGAAGGTTCCAGCGATCTTTATGCCCAGCAGGTTGGTCCCCGTGTGGCAGAGTTACTTGGCCTGCCGGTCATCACTTACGCTAATAAGCTCGAGGTGACAGATGGTGTGGTGAGTGCGGAGCGAAGGCTTGAGAACGAGACGGAGGTCCTTTCTTGCCCTCTTCCGGTTGTCGTGACCGTCTCCCCCGATATTAACCAACCAAGAATACCTGGCATGAAGCAGATTCTGGCGGCACGTAAGAAACCGCTCGAGGAGATGTCTCTGTCGGATCTCGGTTTCAACGGATTCGAGAGTCCTGTGGATGGGCGCTCGCTGGAAGGTGCCGTCATGAATCGCAAGAACATCCTGTTCGATGGCGAGATTCCCGAGGCTGTGAGCAAACTGGCCGATGCCATCATCCGTGAAGGCGTCATCAAGTAAAGGAGAAAGACAGATATGTCGCAAATTCTAGTTTTCTCAGAAAGGGGAGAGCTGCTGCTCGAAATGCTCGGCAAGGCGCAAGAGCTTGTCGCCTCTGGTCTGTCCGACTCCATTACCGCAGTCGGATGGGATGATGCTGATGACTATGCCCGTTATGGGGCGGATAGGGTCGTGAGTCTTGCTTTTCCAGCTGAGTCGCAGCAAATGGAATGTGCCACTTATGCCCTCGCAGATGTGGTCAACAACAACGAGATCACCTTGGTGATGATCGGGGCCACGAAGCGTGGAAAGGAGATTGCCGCACGTTTGTCGGCAAAAATTGATGCTCCCTGCGTGACGGATATCAGCGTGCTGGAGTATTCCGATTCGTCGGTCTCTGCTACACATCTCATATATGGAGGCAAGGGGATAAGTAAGGACGCATTTTCAAAGCTACCACTTGTAGTCACGGTGTCCCCACGGCGGTACTCAAAGGTCGAGAACCCCAAAGAAGCAGTTATAGAGAATGCAGCCCCTCTTCCCGAGAGCAAGATTCGTGTGGTGGGTCGTAAGCCGAACCCGAAAAGTGACGTTGATGTGTCCAAAGCCGAAGCCATTGTTTGTGTCGGTCGCGGACTCAAATCGGTGGAGGACTTACAGATGGCCCAAGATCTTGCGGATGTCATCGGGGGCGTCGTCGCCTGCACGCGGCCTATTTCAGAAGATTTTGGATGGCTTCCAACAGACCGCTACATAGGTCTATCCGGTCAGCAGGCCGCGCCGGACCTTCACATCTCCCTTGGTTGCTCCGGACAGATACAGCATATCGCAGGCGTTCGCAATGCAAAGGTGATTGTCGCAGTGGACACGGATCAAGCCGCCCCAATCTGGGACGCAGCAGACTACGGAATTGTGGGTGATATGTACGAGATAGTCCCCGAGCTCATCAAGAAGCTAAAAGGGTAACGAGTAGACCCTGTTGAGCATTCCGATCACGGATTTAAGGAGGGCAATATGTCTGACAATGCACTTGAATCAACTATGGAGGAAATACTCGCAGAAAAACGAGAAAACGGTATCTTCGTTATTTCCATCAATCGTCCGGCGAAACGCAACGCCCTAACTGCTGATATGGCGGCAGAGATGACCCGGCTCTTCCGGGCAGCGGATGACGATGAGGACACGCGTGTGATTATCCTGCGTGGCGAGGGCGGTTTCTTCTGCGCTGGCGGAGACATGAATGCAGCCGTCACGGCTGATTCGCCAGAGGCTGGTCGTATCCTGATGGGCAAGTATGGCACGGCTATCAAGACCATGCAATCAATCGATAAGCCAATTATTTGCGAGGTAGAGGGCTATGCAATCGGTGCCGGCTTCAGCTTCGCCTTGGCTTCTGACATCATCTATGCGGCCGAAGATGCTTATTTCACTTCTAATTTTCTGCATTTGGGAACCCCGCCGGAGTGCGGAGCAATGGTGTTCTTGCCGTTGAGCGTTGGTCCTTATCGCGCAAAGGAACTCTGGTATACCGCTCGAAAGATTACTGCTACCGAAGCTGAGGATAAATACGGCTTCGTGAGCAAGGTATGCGAACCAGACAAGCTAGATGAAGACACCATGGAGATTGCAAACATGATTTCCGGTCTGCCCTCTTGTTCCGCGAGGATTACGAAGCGCTTCACTAATGATTTCACGTTCCCGATGCTTGACGCCGTGCTGAGCACAGAGATGCAGAACACTCCGTTCTGTGTCGGATCGGAGGAGAGCCAGGCGCTGTTCTTGGCCTTCCTCAAGAAGAAACAGCATAAGGCTGCCGAGGAAAATTCATAGGCATTTAGAGGGATTGCTGCATAGGTGTCGCACGTGTTGCCCATGTAATAACGTGCGGCACCTTTATTAGATATTGCTGGGCGTCCTGCTCTCCTTTGCTCTGGAATACGAAGGGGCACGATGGTATATGGAAGAGCTGTTTCCGAACATTTTCAAAGTTGAAGTGCCTTTGCCGGGCAACGCTCTTGGAGCACTCAACAGCTATGTCGTTATTGCCGATAAGCACAATCTGATCATCGACACAGGGTTCGATCATCCGGTTTGCGAAGGAGCCCTCATGGCTGCAATCGCCGAGATTGGTTTGGACCTGGAGAAGACAGATTTGCTCATCACCCATCTGCACCCAGATCACTTTGGTTTAGCGCCTGCTCTGAACGAGAAAGGCGTCAGAGTGCTCATGGGAAAGAAGGATCGAGAAAGCCTGCATGGTTTTTATGACTTTTCAAAAACGGATTTCGACGCCCTTATACAGATGGCGGGCTTGCCAGCAGCTATGACAAAAACCATCAATCCCAAAGAAATGAGAGATTATCAGCCATACACGAAGATGATGGGCATCCCCATCACTTCCTTGGGTGAAGGGGATTGTCTGGAGGTGGGGGACTATCGCTTTGACGTCATCGACGTTCCTGGCCACACCATTGGCCACATTGCTCTTGTTGAACAGGACCGTCGTTTCATGTTCGGTGGCGACCTCATCCTAAAGCATGTCAGCCCCAATATTGCTCGCGATGGTTCATATGATGCGCTAGGGGGCTATATCCATAGTCTCGATAAGGTCGACGGACTACATATCGGGCGAGTGCTTCCCGCTCATGGCGACTGTATTGATAACCCGCACGAGAGAATCTACCAGCTTAAGCAGCATCACGAGAAGCGAATGATGGAGGTCGAGGATGTCCTTCGAGATGGCTCAAAGGCGAAGAGCATCATCGAAGTTGCCAAGCACCTTCATTGGAACACAAAAAGCACCTTCGCCAAGATGTCGACCGTTCATCAATTGTTTGCCCTACAGGAAACATGGGCGCATCTCGATCATCTGGTCGCATTGAATCGCGTCAACTGCTCTGAGGAGCAAGGTGTCCTGCTCTTCAGTTGCCGCTGATTCGTTTACTCGAGAACAACCTTGCGGCTTCATTTTTTCCTGAAATGGTGCCGCGATGGGAAACGTTTCAGGAGGGAAGTTGCGATGTCGAAATCATATGTATTAGAGGGTAGGACAATCGCTCACTTCATGCTGACATTCAAAGAAAGCGTTATACGATATCAGGATAAAATCGCCATCGAGGGCATGGGCGAGTCATACACGTATGATCAGCTAGATAGAATATCCGACGAGATAGGCCAGCATCTGCTTGCTCACGGCGTCAAGCCGGGCAGCATCGTGTTGATACGAATGGAGCGTCATGTTGATGTTCTCTTGGGGATATTGGGTGCATGGAAAGCACGGGCTGCTTTCTCCTATATCGACGATCGTTCCCCACGAGCGCAAAAAACCATACTAACGGAGGACAGCGAGTATGCATTCATGCTCGATGCTGGCAAAATTGCCGAACTGAAGAGCAGGGTATTGCATGGTCATGTGCCACCTAAATGCCCTGTTGGCGAACTCGAGGATCTCGCATGGTTGCTCATGACATCGGGTACCAGCGGAAGACCAAAACGCATCCTTGTCACCCAACGCAATATTGCCTCGGCATTGTATGCCACAAGGTGCATCGGTTTGAGCGAACGTGACCGCCATAGCATGATTGCCAGTTTCTCGTTCATGTCAGCCATCATTGAGATTTTTCCTGTACTCTCTGCAGGAGGGACGATTGTGATGGTACCGAGCAGCACGCGAAATGACCTAGAATCTCTAGTGCGGTTTCTCGAAGAGCAGAAGATAACATGCTGTTTCATGCCGGCGCACTTTGCTGAACATTTCGTTCAGTCGAATCGACAGCCAAGCTATTTGAGGATTCTACTCACCGGAGGAGAACCTGTTCATTGGCTTGAAAAACGAGGGTACAGAATCATTTGCGGATATGGGGCTTCTGAAACATGCGGTCCTGTCACCCTGATGGAGATTGATTATCAAGCTGCTGAATATCCTATTGGAAAACTCCTTCCTAATGTTCAGATGCATCTTCTCGACGAGAACCTTCAAATGGTGACTAAACCGGGGGAAATCGGCGAGCTCTGCTTTTCAGGTCCAACCATCTGCGAGGGATATTATCAAGAACCAGAACTTACTGCAGAACATTTCATTCCAAATCCGTTCAGCAACGATCCTTGCCATAAGGTGCTGTTCAGGACAAGCGACTTGGCAAGATTCGATGAGAAAGGCGATTGCTATTTCGCAGGTCGTTCAGACTTGCTCTGCAAGATCAGGAGCTTCCGTATCGAAATTGGAGAAGTCGAGAACGCGATACTTCATTTCCCCGGAATAGAGCGATGCGTGGTGTTACCCATGTATGATTCTCAGGGTACGAAGAATCTGCACGCCTTTTACTATTCTGCAGACGAGATTGATGAGGCCTCTCTTGTGATATACCTCAGAGAGAATCTACTTCATTACAAAGTTCCCACCTACTATCACAGGCTCGAGAACATACCCCTGACAGATAATGGAAAGGTTGATAGGTCGAAAATCGGAGACATTCCTGGTTTCACTCGTTTGTCTCCACGCCGTGCCAAGAATAAGGAAAACTAGAGAAACATCCATTTGGAAGCAGTCAGGTTTGCAGTTGTCATGTCGTTCGTTATGATGCCTCTTTGGTTCCTTCTTGCCGGTATTCCTTCTTCAGCCAAGTACCATAGATATCGATGCTGCGCTCACAGAGTTTTTTAGCTTCTTCGGATTTGCCCTCTTTCACATAAAGGAACATATTTTCCAAGCCATCCACAAATTCGTCTCTGTGGCCGTTCTGAAAGAAAATCTTGGATGAAGCGATGTATGAAGACTTGAGAGTTTGCACTAGAAGTGGCCAGACAATGTTTCCTCCTGCTATTGCTGCACTGTGGAAAAACTCGAACATGAGCGCCGCCGATTCCGAAGCATTCTGGCTGCACTTGATTTTCTTGATGATCTCCTCCATCTCATCAATCTGTTCTGGGGTTGCATTGATAGCAGCTTGCTCTAGCGCATATGGTTCGATGCTGCGATGGAATTGTAGGATTGGATCGATTAGCTCTGGATGAAAGTAACCGCCGTTATATTCGATAAGGGCAACTAGGACATCGATATTGCCATTGCGGATATAATCTGCTACGAAGACTCCTTTCCGAGGTGCTACCTCGAGAAAACCCATCTGGGCAAGACGATTGATGCCGGTATTGATGACGGCGCGACTAACTTTCATTTTCTCGCTTAGCTCTCGCTCGGTGGGAAGCTTGTCGCCAACTTTGAGCTCTCCAGAGAGGATCATTTCCTCGACGTTTTTTATGAATAGGGTGGTACGAGAAGGGGCAACTAGTTCATTAAATGGCATGTTCAGACTCCTTTTTATAATGGATATACCAAATACCAAGAGTAAAGATACTCATTAAATTTTTTAATTTACCTTATATTATAGAAAAATATATTCAAGACTTGAAACTGTATTTTTTACTGGTTTGTGACATACCATTTATTAAATATTCCATAATGATGATAATGTGAATCTCTGTTCGTTCCTTTCTCATAAGTATTAGCAGAACGGTTCGTCGATATATTTAACTGCTTCTCAATGCCTTAATGTCGTAAATATGGGCTTAAGTCACGAGGGATTGCCCCCGGAACTGCTCTGGGCCAGTCCCTTCGGTATGGCTCAGCGGTACTGCTTGTCCACGACCGAGTAGAGAAGCTCTCCCAACTCTTTCGGGGTTTCTTTGCAACCATCCTCGGGTGGAATCCTCGTCCCGCCGCCGATACCATAGCGGACACCGCGGAGTGCCTCATCGCCATGGGAATCGTATAAACTGCGGCGTCTTTTCTAATTCCTGCTTCACTATTTCGTATTTCTTGGAAGTCCTAGAAGGCGCGTTCTTGCTGTTTTCATTATCGACGAGGGTAACCGCTCTAGCGCGCTCCGCAATTGTCGCGTCTGATCAAAGAACCGCACCTCCGAATCTCGAACTTATCTACGTCCAAGATCGGGGTGCGGTCATTTGTTCCTTTGGGCCTTTATTGGGCAATTGTTTGGGAATCCGCTCCCACGGCCATGTTCCTTGAACCCGCTTCGTGCGGGTTGCAGATAACTCTGAAGGAATCGTTGTTGTATGCCTCGGAATGCCATCGGAAGGCTCCGGGCAGCTCTACTTTTCTTCCTCAACCTTCTTCATCGGTGAGGCAGCGAGTGAGGCGATGAACAGCACCATCGCGATGAGGCCCAGCACTCCGAAGACAATGTATGCCACTGTCATGCCGAAAGCCTCTGCCACAAGCGCGATTATCAACATCATGAGGCCGGCACCAATGAAAAACGCGGCCATTCCAGCTGCCGTGATGGCCGAGTAATCGCGCATTCCGAATACTTCTGGGACAATCAGGCCTGGCAAGTTCATGGTCAAGGTGATGAAAGATGCGAATAGCACCGCCAGAATTGGCAGCCATCCAGCTGATTGATTTCCCGTCCACGCCACGAGCAGTGCAATGCCAATTGCGAAGGCAATGAACATTATCGGTATCAATTTTCCAGCGCCGTACTTCTTGATGAAGAAGCCAGATGCCATGACGATGATGGCTCCGAAAACCATGAACAGGCCAACATAGGTCGTGTAGATATCGGCGCTGACTCCGAATGACGTGAAGAACGTGGACATGAACCCTGAGAACCCATTGGCAGGGAAAGCCCCGATGAACATCCCCAGCACGAAGCAGATGAAAGATCCGGTCTTCATGGCCTCCTTCATCGTGAGGCCTGATGCGGCTTCCTTTGAATCTGCAGAAGCTGCACTTGCGTCAGGGCCAGCAGCTGGACTTTCAGTGCCGTCGCCTCCGCCAGAGCCCATGTCGCTTGGCGCCTTCCTTATCAGCAACAGGTTGGCCAGAACTCCAACAATGACCACCACTGCAGTCATGATGTAGAGGCAGCTGCGATAATCCATGGCGGTCAGCATTTGCCCGGAGACAACGACCATTGCGGCAATCAGAAACGTGGAAATTCCGGCTACTATTCCATAGGAGCGAGGGGAGTTCTCCCCATACCAGGCTCCCAGAACTCCGGCTACTGCCGCATTCGATCCAATACCGAGAACAACTCCGGAGAATATGCAGGAGATATACCAGACCACGATGTTGGTTGCCACCGCGGCCAGGAACAAGGTAATCCCAGCAAAGATGGTGCCCACGAGCAGCGACCACCTGGGCGTTAATTTGTCGATCAGTTTAGTTGCAATCACGCTGAAGAGGAATCCCGAGAACATTCCCACCATAGATCCGCCGGTCACGGCGGCAAGTGGTACTCCCAGTCCCTCCACCACGTTTGGGATCATGATGCTCAGCAGCTGCAAGATCCCCAAGGCAAGAGCAAGAATGATGGTGCATCCAATTGTGGACATAATCCGCTTAGCTGAGTTGCTCATGTTCTCCCTCCTTTTTATCCAATACGGGCCGGGATTGTCAGTTAGCTCCAAATCCCGGCCCTGTCTGTTACTCGTTTACTCCTGCAGCGAAGCTTCAGCTTCCGACTGCATACGTCCATCTAGCTCAGGGAGCAGCTGCAGCCGGAAGATCTTCAAAGGCTGCGAGCTCCTTATAGTTGCGGTTTCAGCACCAAGGCCTTCCCGCCCTTGTCGGCCAGCATCTGAGCACACTCTTCGATTGTTCCGAACTTCAGGACCTTGGCCTGGCAATGCTGCACACATGAGGGCTCGAGTCCCTGGCTCACGCGTTCTACGCACATGTCGCACTTCTCGCCTGGCACGGCGTAGTAATTCCACTGCCATGTGCCGTCCTCGTATTTGCGTGGGCCATCTTCTAACACCTTGATGCCCCACTCGTCGATTCCAAGTTCAAGTTCGTTTCTGCATGCAATCTCACAGCTATGGCAGCCGGTGCAGTATTCGTAGTCAAGGAAAAGGCAGTTCTTGCTTGTCGCATCAGACATCTCAGACCCCCCTTACTTCAGCGTATGTCTTCCTTTTCTCAGCGGAAATCGAGCCATCGAAGTTCTCCACGCACTTGCAGTCTTGCGTGTATGCGGTCTCGTCGATGTCCTCTGCTTTGTATACGTTGCAGATCATGTTCTTGAAGCAGTCACCGAAGCCGAGCTTCCCGTTGTACCCATTGGGCATCAGCATGTTGATGTTGCTCTTCCAGTTTCCGAACAGGTTGGGTTCCTCTGCGTCCTGCTCTGGATACCACCAGCCGTGCATGGCGTGCACAACGCCCTCCTTGATGGTGGGGGTGACGTTTGCCTTTTGACGCACCTTGCCATACGGGCTCTCAATCCAAACCCATTCCCCGTTCTTGATTCCAAGCCGCTTGGCATCTTCTGTATTGATGTCGAGCAGCGGCTCCGGGACTATCTGGCGGAGCGACGGAACTTGGCGGTGCTCCGAATGGAACGAGACGTACGTGCGTGCTCCTGTTGTGAGGATGAACGGGTAGTCCTTCATCTTCTCAGGGGTGCTCTCAGGTCCAAATGGAGGTGCGCTGTAATAGGGGAGTGGCTTGTCGCCGAAGAACTCGAAGGCGAAGTTGTAGAGCTCGATGCGCCCAGTCTTCGTTGCGAAGCCAGGTTGATGATCTGGACGGAGGTCCCCGGTCTTGTATTTGTAATAGGGCTCTTCAGTGGTGATCGTGACGTTGTCACGCAATTGCTCCCATGAGATCCCGCCTGACAACCCGTTGAACCTGTTGTAGTCATCTTCGGTCTCGAATCTGCCCCAGAACTCCGGGTGCATTCGCTTTCCAACGGCGATCATCATCTCGACGTCCGACTTGCACTCTCCAACCTGCAGGCACTTGTTCTCGGCGCCGAAGAAAGAGGTGTTCAGCCCGTAGTGGGTGATGACCATCGCGTTGTGCTCGATAGTCGAGGACAAGGGCAGGAACACATCCGCACATGCCATCACCGTGGGGTTCATGAACGTCTCGGTTGCAAAGTTGAAATCGAGTTTGCGCAGGGCCTCGTACCAACGTTGCGGTTCTGCAGAAATGGCGCCGCCGCATGGGTTGGAGGATGAGAACATCGCCATGTGAATCTCGTACGGGTCGCCCGTCTCGAGGGTCTCGATGAAATCATCGGGATCTGCTGTCCAAACGATTGTGGTGACAGCCGGGTGCTTGTCGGCACCTATGCGCTTGTCCCACATTTCCTGTGACATGATCCCGTTCTTCACGGCGATGTCGAATGCCGATCCCATCTGCGTTGCCGTGGCTTCCTCCGATTGCTTACCCTCTTCGTCGGTCATATTGCCGGCATCGGACTCGAAGAATCCAGGCTGTGCGGAAACCCGTCCCAGCGATGTGCCACCAGGAGCGTCGAGGTAACCGGTGATGCACATTAGCGCTATCAGACACTGCCCGAGCTGTACTCCGTTGGGGTTTTGGTCAACCGCCAGACCCCATCCGACAGAGCTGGGTTTGGCTTTCCCGTACATTCTGGCCGCTCGATAGATCTGGTCTTCTGGCACGCCGCATATCTCAGAGGCCTTCGCCGGGGTCATGTCCTTCACGCTCTCGGCGAGCTGGTCGAATCCGTACGTCCATTTATCGACGAAATCGGCATCATATAGATTCTCGCTGATGAGCACGTTCAGGAACGCCATCGCCAAGGCGGTGTCTGTTCCGGGCCTCACCTGCAAAACCTCTTCGGCACGGGTGCCGAGCCATGTTACGCGTGGATCCACGACGATGAGCTTGGTCCCGAACTCGCGCATCATGTCGATGATCGAGTGCCCCCACATGCCGTCGGGGTTCGATTTGAGCGGTTCCTTGCCCCAGAGCAAGATGACCTCGGGTGCAACCCAGCCCTCGTGATCATATCGATCGGAGAACTTCTGTGCATAGTCGACCTCGGGGTAGCCTCCACCCAACATGAATGCCGTTGTGGCGCAACGCGGCCCATAGCAAGACCATCCAGATTGCGCGTATACAGAATTGGGCGACCCGAAGATCGTGTTGGCCCACATGCCGTAGTAGTTGTTCGCCTCTCGGCCGGTGCCGCCGAACACGCAGATCGATTCAGCTCCATATTTGGCGGTGATCTCCTTCGCGTTCTTCTCGATAATGTCCAGGGCCTCTTCCCAAGTGCACCTCTCCCATTTGTTCTTGCCGCGGTCCTCTCTTGCCCGCTTCATGGGATATATGATTCTGTCTGGGTTGTACACGTACTCCTTCAGGGCAAGGCAACGAGGACAAAGCGCTCCACGTGTGATTGGGTGCTCGGGATCGCCCTCGACCTTGAGGAGCTTGCCGTCTTTCACGTGCACCTTCAATCCACATCCCACGGGGTGGCACCCTGGGGGAGACCAAGCACATGTGCGAGTGATGGTCTCGCCATCTGGTGTGGTGGTTCTCCATTCGGTCATGTTCCCTTCTCCTTTCTCCCGCAAGCAGGCTGCATGAGGAAAAATCGAGATTGCAGACTGCACAAACTGTTAGGCAAACTGTGAAATTCGCCTTCCCTCTGCCTATATAATTTGTCTTGGGGATTCAGGGCGGAACACACCAAGATGATGCTGGCCCGCACCTAATTTTTGCGCGTTCAAAGTTGAGGATCATCTAGGGGACGAAGGCATCGCGTGGAGATAAGGCAACTCAGGTATTTCATTTCCGCAAGTGAGACGAAAAGCTTCACGAAAGCTGCGAAGAACTGCTACACGAGCAGGCAGAACCTCACGCGCGCTGTTCGGAGTCTGGAGGGCGAGCTGGGCGTGAGGCTGCTGGCATATTCTGGAAACGAGCTGGTGCTCACCGTTCAGGGAGAGCAGGCTATTGAGCATGCAAAGAGCATCGTGCGCGAGGCCGACTTGCTCTCGGATATGTTCAAAGATAACTCCTCTGAAAATGTTGAGCTTTCGGTTGCCGTGGGCACGAATGCGGACCTTTACAAAATTCTCGTGCCCAAAGAGGATCTGGAGCACTTTGGTGAAGAAGATTCAGAGGCAATGCACGAAGTCAGAGCACCTATCGAAGAGTATCGCAACAGCTCCCTGCTCATTTCACAGTACAGCTGCCGTGATTGCTATGAGATGGTGGTGGAGGAAGAGGTCGACTTGGCGATAATTGCCTGCATGGAACGGGATTTCCCAGGTTGCACTAGCGTGGTTTTGGACAGCGAGCCCTCATATTATCTGGTCAGCGCTTCGTCCGAGCTTGCAGAGAAGGAGTCGTTGACTCCAAGTGACCTTAGCGGGCACTCGATCACCCTTTTCTCCGACTACCAATTCGTGGTGAAGCCGTTTCTCGATTATTGCGAGCTCGCTGGAATGGGCGAGAGGAAGATTCACGCTTCCGACAGCGTGTCCCTGATGAAAGTCGCCGTGCGCAAGCACAATGCGGTTGCAATAGTCGGCAGCATCTTCGGAAATGACCCTCCAAAAGGCTGCGTTGCGATTCCCACGGGAGAAAGCTCTCTGCGGTGGTGCGTCTACGGTCTCTACCAGTCCAACACCCCGAACACCGCCAAGGTGAAGAGGCTCTTGGATTCGCTGATGCAGCATTAGCCTGTCTGAACGGCATCAGGTGCGGGTATCAGCCCTTTGGAGAAGTACTCGCAGCTGCTTCGGCAATACGCCTGCCTTGGCTTTCCACGATGGCGGCAACCTGCTTCGGAGACTCCTTCTTCCCGCCCGCGATCCACGCGTCCATGATGCTGATGAAGAAGCCGGCGCTAACGGCTGAGAAATACCGCTCCTGTGTGTCGTTTGAAAGCATGATTCCTATTCTGGCAAGATGCTCCTCTACCATCTGATGGGTGTCGAGGAAGCTGCGATACACGACATCTACGCGCCCAGCCCCGAGCAGTGCCTCGATGACGTCCGAGTGCTGCATCCAGTAGCTGAGCATGTAGAGCAGAAGGTCCTTGCGGTGCTCGTTGGAGAGCATCTCCACGTAGGAGTCGATGGCCTCTGAGAACTGCGCGTCGCATTTCCACTTGAGGATGTCGATGACGGCATCGAAGTTGCGGTAGAACGTCGAGCGTCCAGCTCCCGAAGCCTTTTGCACGTCGGTAACGGACACCTTGTCGAGGGGCGTTTTCTCCAGGCATTTGAGAAGACCCTGGTAGAACATCTCCGCGCTCTTCTTGGAACGGGCATCTTTCTTGATGTGGTACAAATTCGCTCCTCCTGTCCCGCTTTGCATCAATCAATTGTTCTGAGCATTCAACAATGGTACAAATGTCCCATAGTTATCAATCATACAGCACAAACAGCTAAAGTGCATGAGGAGCAATTCATATGGAACAGCAAGCATCCCAGAGGAGAATGAAGCTCCTTGGACGCACGGGAAATCCCATCGACGTGCCCGTTCGCGGCGCCCTGCCGGAGAGCGCAGACCGCGTACGCTACCCCGGGTTCAAGCAGGAGCGAATCCTTCTCAAGAAGGGCACGGTTCGCATGAAGGGCTACATGCCCCTTCCGTGCGACATCGTCTTGGAACGTGATGTGGAGATAACCCTGCGCGACGGAACGAGGATATACACCGATGTGTTCCGCCCAGATGACGACGATAAACATCCTGCGATCCTCGCGCTGAGCCCGTATGGCAAGGAGATTGGCGGGCAGTGGCTCGACGACATCCCCGGGCGATCCGGCGTTAAGAGGGGCCAGACTTCGGGCCTGCACAAGTTCGAGGGGCCCGACCCAGCCTACTGGTGCGCGCACGGTTACGCGGTGGTGAACCCAGACGTCCGCGGAGCCTACCGGTCCGAGGGCGTCATCCTGTTCTTCGGCAGCCAGTACGGGCGCGATGGGGCCGACATCGTCGAATGGGCCGCCGCCCAGCCCTGGTGCAACGGACGCGTCGGGATGAGCGGCAACTCCTGGCTCGCCATCTCGCAGTGGTTCGTGGCGGCAGAGCAGCCCGAACACCTCGCGGCCATAGCGCCATGGGAGGGCCTCACCGACTCGTTCAGGGAGGTTGGCACCCACGGCGGCGTCCCAACTGCTGAGTTCGTGGAGCTCTTGTCCGACACATTCGCCTCGACGACAGAAGGAGGCATCGAGGACTCGATCAGCGCCATGGCAGAGCATCCCACCTGGGACGAGTACTGGGAGGACAAATCGGTGCCCCTCGAGCTCATCGAAGTGCCCGCATACATCGTGGCCAGCTGGACCAACAGCATCCATACGCGGGGGACCTTCAATGCTTGGAGCCGCATTTCGAGCAAGGAGAAGTGGCTCCGAATCCACACGAAGAACGAGTGGTATGACTACTACCAACCCGAGCACATGGAGGACTTGCGACGCTTCTTCGACCACTATCTCAAGGGCGAGGAGAACGGATGGGAGGACACGCCGCGGGTGCGCCTGTCTCTGTTGAATCCCGGTCATGACGACATCATCGACCGACCCGAGGGGGAATTTCCACTCGAGCGGACCATGTACCGCACGCTCTATCTGGACGCGAAGACCAAATCGCTTTCATCCAAGGCGCCGTCTATCGAGTCTCAGGCCACCTATGATTCCGGTTCGCGGAAGCGCAAGGTCGTGTTCACCATGAAGGTGGACCAGCACCTCGAGATCTGCGGCTACATCAAGCTGCGCCTATGGGTATCTCCTCTCGATGCCGATGACATGGACCTCAAGGTGACGTTGGAAAAGCGCGGGCCGCTGGGACTGCACCGGCACGGCATGCCCGGCGCCGACCCAGTGGCAACGGGATACCTGCGTCTCTCCATGCGCGAGCTCGACCCCACGTGTTCTACCGAGGAGTACCCCGTGCAGACTATGGTCCACATCCAGAAAGTCAGCCCCGGAGACATCGTTCCGGTGGACATCGCCATCTGGCCGTTCGGGATGGTTTTCGAGCCGGGAGAAGTGCTTGTTCTCACAGTGAGCGCCCACAAGACCGACCCTGCCCCCAAAGGACCCATGGCTTCCCTCTTCGGCCGCGCAAAGGTCTCGATTTCAAAGGATGATTTCACTTTCGACCCCGCTGAGAAGCCCGAGATGGTAGAGCTTGGGGGGAACTCCACCGAGACGGCGCCCGATGCCAAGCGTGCGAGGATTCCCCAGGACGTAAACAAGGGTCGTCACGCCATATACACCGGACCCGATCACCCCAGCTACCTCTATCTTCCCCTGACCGACGCGAAAGAAGAGTAGGAACATATGGAAGGACTCTCTAAATCACAGAAGAACATGGTGGCGCTGCTGCTCGCAGGTTCTTATTTGTTGTGCTGTGCCCAGCAGCTACATATGACGTCGGGGCTGGTGCTCTAATGCTAAACCAGAAGCCGTAGGCTCCGGCTGTGCCGACAATAATGCGCGATCTGTCGATAGACGCTACCAGGCTGCAGTGGCTAACGTCGGGATGCTTCTACCTTATGTAATGGATCTTGCTCTCGTCGAAGCGGTCGATCTGCTTCCCCTCTTTTTCGGGGTATCCGATTGCGATGATGGTGAACGCCTGCTGTCCTTCGGGAATGTTCAGAATCTCGTTGACCTTCTCGACCCTTTCCTTGATAGGCGCAATGCCCAGCATTACCGCGCCTAGTCCGAGGTGGTCCGCTTCGAGCCAGATGTTCTCGCTTGCGATTGCAGCGTCGATGTCGTTGTATTCTGGCATGCGAGTCTCTTCGTGGTAGGCGATCACAATCGCCATGGCCGCGTTCTTGACCGGACTGGAATAAGGGCTCACGGACTTATCGCCCAGCTTGTTCAAGGCATCCTTGTTCAAAACCACATAGAATTCCCAGGCACGCTGGTTTCCAGCGGTCGGAGCATACATCGCTGCCTTCAGCAGCTTCTCGATCTTCTCAGCTTCTACCGGCTTGTCCGTGAACTTCCTCACGCTCGTCCTGTGAAAGATCTCTTCCATTTTCGTCCTCCTTAAAGCTTCTCGATTTCTTCTCTAAGTTGGGAGAAGAACCGCGAAGTCAAATCGATGAATTGCCTTCGCTCGTTTTCATCCCACTCCTTGACTATGCTCTCTTCTATTTGGAGCAGCCTTCCCACTGTCTCCCGGGATCTTCGTCTTCCCTTCTCCGTGAGGAACACCTTGGTGTTCCTGCCATCGCCGGGTTCCAGATACAGCAGGTTTTCCCTCTCCATCTTTCGGATGGCGGAGTTGATTGTCGATCGCCTCTGGCCGGTTCGCTTGTAGAGCTCGCTTTGGTTGCAGCCCTCGCCGCATCTGCTGATGACATAGAAGATGCTCATCTCGCTGTCATTCAAACCCAGCTTGAACGCCGCAAGGTGGAACGCCGAGTTGATAATGCCGTTGACGCTTCCCACGTCTTCGTCTGATTTTCCCATTCTAAGTTCCATATGGTTTGCGTTTGTGCGCTTTCGAGTGATTTGTACGATTTCGGACATTCCAATACTAGTACGATTTCGTACATATTTCAATCGCTTTGGTGGGTGCTTCATGGTTCCATCTAAGAAGGGGAGGGGATTTATTGCCTTGGAGTAAGAAGTGGACCAATTGCCTTTGGCGAGCGGGGAATCGTTTGCCTTGGGACTAGGGAGGGGGCCAAGCACATTCGCCGAGACAGAGGGTCGATAACCTTTGACGATGTACGCTTGCGGTTATATTGCTGCACGATGTCCCAGTACGATTGAGCCACTCATCGGATATCGAATCTATGATTCATCTTCAACACAGCTCGGGAGACCACTTGTTCGAGCTCCTCGTCGAAAAAGATGGTGGGCTCCGAGATCGAAGAGCCAGCTGCCTTTGCAATCGACTTTTCGAAATGCTCTGCAAACTCAGCCAGATGCTTTCCCGTGGCAAAAGGCTTGTTATGTTGCAGGCAATAGTACATGAGCTCGCAGAAGCCGCCCAAGATGACTATCATCTCTTGATAAATGGGCTCAAGGTCGGCATCCGCCGGCAAATCGATGCGCTCAAGCGTCCAGGACAAATTGAAGGCAAAGATTTTTTCTGTCCGCTCTCGGCTCAAGATTATATCTTGCAGGAACTTGCGATATCCATTCTCCTGCAGCAAAAAGGCGAAGAAGCAGTATATGACTTCATAGAAGGCTCGAAAATTGCCATGGAGCTCCTCTTCGGAAATGCCCAATGAACGCTGCGCTTCTGCCATCACCCGTTCCATGAAGGCAACTGAGAGCAATTCTTTTTTTGGGAAGTGATACTGCACGAGGTTCCGGCTGATACCACAGGCTTCGGCAATCTTGGTGTAGGTCGTGCCATTGTATCCATACTTTCGAAATTGTTGCCAGGATTCTTTGAGGATTTCTTCTTTGAGTTTGTCGTTTCTCGGTCGTGACATGTGCTTCTATATCATCTCGGGTTTTTTCAAATTGTATCGAGTTCAAGTTTAACAGCTTTCAATTATTCGCAAAGGAAACGATTCTTTCAAAGAGGAAAAGATTATTTCACCTGCAGGTCCGAATTGTTCGAAAGCAATTAGGCAATTTAGTCAGAGATGTCCAAATCGAGTGTCACGTGTACCTTGTAGTCTGGGAATGCCTGCTGCACTTTCTCGACGACCTGTTTGTACACGCCCATGCGGTCTTCTGAGTCGTAGCTGACGATGATATCGAACTTCAACGTCTTCTCTTCATTGTCGATGTAGAACCCGTGCATCTGGATGACGTCGGGGTACTCCTTGACGATTTCCAGCACCGTGTTCTTTGCGCGTACGGTATCGCTGTCGTCAGTTCTTTCGCAGTAGATGGAAATGCCAGTGATGAATATATGGTGCTTTTCGTAGACATCTTGGGAAATCTTGCGCTCCAGAGCGTCCAGCTCCTTCATGGGCATCGACTCCGGCACATTGATGTGCACCGAACCTATTTGCGTTTTCGGTCCGTAGCTGGTGATGACCAGGTCATAGGCTCCAAGAACACCTTCGGTTTCGCAAATGGTTTCCTTGACTGCCCGGGCGGTTTCCTTGGCCACTCGCTCGCCGAGGATATCGCTTACCGTGTCCCGCAGGATATCGAAACCGGATTTGATGACGACGAAGGAGATCACGGCTCCGAGCCATGCCTCCAAACTCACGTTGAAAGCCAAGTAGATACCCGCGGCAACAAGCGTGGAGAAGCCGATGATGGAATCGTTCAGGGAATCGCGTCCAGATGCCACAAGTGAGTCAGAATCGACACGTTCCCCTCTCTTCTTCATGAATAGACCCAGCAGGACTTTCGCCACCACCGCCACGGCGATGATGATCAGAGCAGTTGCAGAGTAATCCGGCGTAACCGGCTCCACGATTTTCTTCACCGACTCTATTAGGGAGGTAACGCCGGCATAGAGCACGATCAGGCCAATTACCATGGTGCTCAGGTACTCGATGCGACCATATCCAAGCGGATGCTTCTTGTCCGGGGACTTCGATGCCAGCTTCGTGCCGATAATGGTGATGACGGACGAGATCGCATCGCTGAGGTTGTTGACGGCATCCATCACAACTGCGACGGAGCTCGATGCAAATCCGACTGCTGCCTTGAAAGCGGCGAGCAGCACATTCGTGAGGATTCCCACCTCGCTGGTGCGTACTATCGTTTTCTCACGGTTTTCGTTCATTTTTTAGATTTCCCTCCAGCTGATTTGCGCGCCGCGGTATTACCCGTCCAGAAACTCGTATAGAATGCGATACAGCTCCTTTGCATCTTCCTTCTCGATGCCGACACAGCTGCCGATTTTCTGTGGAACATCTCGGACACGTTCCTTCATCGCACGCCCTTCGTCTGTCAGGAACACTTGCACACGGCGTTCGTCTGTTTCATCACGTCTGCGAGAAACAAGCCCTTGCTTCTCCATCTTCTTCAACATGGGGGTAAGCGTTCCGTTGTCCAGATGCAGCTTTGCGCAAATGTCTCCCACGGAAATGCCGTCTTGCTCCCATAGCACCATGAACGTGATGTATTGCGTGTAGGTGATTCCCAGAGGCTTCAAATAAGGTGTATACAAACCGACGATTTTCCGCGCAGCCGCATAAAGCGGGAAGCAAAGTTGGTTTTCCAGCTTCAGCGCCTCGTCGGAATCATACTCAGATGATGCCCTGCTCATTAGAATGTCCTTTCAATGGCCTTGCGCACGGAGTCCATCTTGGATGTGGGCTCGAACCGTGCAACGACATTGCCCTCCCTGTCTGCCAGGGACTTTGCGAAATTCCATTTGAATTGGGCATTGTGTTTGTAATCTCGGTGTTTGTAATCTCGGCCGATCTTCATCATTGTGACGTCGCTTTCGACTCTCTTCGTTGTGACGTTTTATATTTGACACAATAATATTTTATAAAATGTATTAAGCGAAAAAGCAAGCGCCTTGTGCGGTTCTGTGAATTCTTTGCGCTAAGCGGTTGTGGAGGAGGGAAATCAACGGGCACAGTCGTCTGCTTGCTATCTAGGCGATTCCTTGAATCAGTAGGTGGAAGCCTGGAATTTGCTGAACTTCCATGTGCTGCCCGCCTTCGAAGCCTCGAGGTCCTGCTGCAGATGCCAGGTGTGCCGACCCCCTCCGAAGACGGCGGCCGTAACGCGAGACCGTCCCCTCACGTGGGCATGCTGTGCGTCTTCGTCCACCACAGCGTTTATTGAGTCATGGACGACCTCAAAGTAGTTGAGCGTGCCATCGAGGACTTCGGAAATGTACTCTTCACGTGACTGCCGCATTCCCGTCATGTGCACGAGGACGTAGTCCTCGGTGAGAATCTCGCGGATGGCCTCTTCGTCCTTGCGCATAGAGGCCTCGCAAAGGTCGCGATATAGCTGGGCAAGCTGCTCTTCATCCGTTTTGAGGGGCATGTCTCGACCTTTCTAATCGAGGGCATCCTATGACTGGGCCCAGCCGTCCTGCAGGTAGCGGAGGTCGCCGTACCAATAGGCGGCGGTGCAACCCCCGTCGGCCAAGACGTCGGTGCCAGTGATGAAAGCTGCAGATGGCCCTAGCAGGAATTCGCAGAGCGCCGCCACCTCGTCTGTGGTGGCAGCACGGCCTGCCGGCATCTTCTCTATCATGGTGCGGTATCCCTCGCCGCGAGGACCATTGATCTCGTCGAATGCCAATGGCGTGATGACGATGCCTGGGCTCACGGAGTTCACGCGGGCTCCACGGCGTCCCCAGCGGGTGGCCTCGTAGGCACAACGCAACACGTTGGTACGCTTTGCGTACTGATAGGCACGCAACGTGGTGCCTATCGTCTCGGGCTGAAGCATGGGAAGCCCCAAGAGTTCCTCGGTTGGCGTGGTAGCCAGAAGCATGTTCTCTTCTGGGCTCAACGCGGGAAGGCGATGCCCCGATTGGCTGGAAACGACTACGGCAGATCCGCCGGGGGCGATTATCTTGCCGAACTCCTCCAGCAGCACGCTCGTGCCATATAGATCGACGGCGAGGATAGTCTCGATGGGGGCCTGCGAGGGACTCACTCCGCCAGCACAGATGACGTTTTCAACAGGTCCGAGCTCCTGGGCCCGCGCGGCTACTGCTTCGATATCAGCACGTTTGGACAGATCGCAGGGGATACCCTCCACGTCGAATCCACTCGACTGCAGCTCTTTCACGGAGGCATCCGTTTCCTCCTGTGTGAGGCCGGTAATCAGCAGCTTCTTGCCAAAAGCGACACGCCTTGCTATTGCCTTGCCTATGCCGCCGGCGCCCACGAGCACGACGACTTGCTTCTCTTGATTCATATCGTGTTTCCATTCCTCCAAGGTCAACGAGTCGATAGGTGTTTGCGATTCTCGGTTACGCGAACTTTCTCGCCCATGCGGCTGCAGTCTGCTGCGATTCCGCAGCACGGTTTCCGATGATTGACAGACCAGGCTCGACAGTTGCTCCCTCGCAGGCACGGCGCAGGTCTGCTTCACTTTTGCCCATGCCGGATCCCTCGTTGGTGCAGAACGGCACGATGCGCTTGTCTGTGAAGTCGTAGTGCTCCAGAAAGGTGAACACGCACATGGGAGCTGTGCCCCACCAGTTGGGATAGCCCAAGAAAATCGTGTCGTACTCGTCAATGCTGTCTACGTAATTTTTGATTTCAGGTCGGGCATTGGCTTTGAGTTCGGCCTTTGCCTTGTCGATGCATTCGTAGTAGTCCTCTGCATAGGGATTGGCGGGTTCGATTTCGAACAGGTCTCCACCGACCGCCTGTTGGACGAATTCTGCCACACGCTCTGTGTTGCCCTTGTCGATATTCTTGATGCTCCCGTTCCAGTAATTCTCTCCGGTTCTGGAGAAGTAGACGATGAGGTTCTTTGACATGGTCTCGCTTCCTTCTTGTCCTGGCCGCGTCTGCGGCTCTTTCTGTTTTGCTGAGACCATTCTATTCAATATAATAAGATTTATTGATTTATTGTCTTTATAAGCAATAGAAAATTTGGATTACAAGTATGAACAGCAAGCAGATAGATTGTGTTCTCGAAATAGCCCAGACACTGAACTTCAACCGTGCAGCGGAGAATCTCTTCATGTCCCAACCGGCGTTGAGCTACCAGGTTAAACAGCTGGAGGAAGAGATAGGCTTCAAGGTATTCGATCGCAGCGGGCGTGGTGCGGCGCTTACTCCTGCAGGTGCCCAGTTCGTGAGCAGCCTCCGCGGCATTCACGCCGATCTGGTCCGCGCGGTGGAATTGGGTCAGAACTTCAGCTCACGTTACCGAATGTCGATCTCCGTGGGCCTTCCATGGAGATCGGCGCTCATGGCCCTTCCAGAGTGCATGGAAAGAATGCGCAGGGCACATCCCGACTTGGATATCTCTCCCGTGTTCAACGCCAATGAGAGCCTGGATGCCTTTCTGAGTGGTGGACAGGATATAGCCTTGACACGCGGAGAAGTAGACCACATGGCACAAGTGGACGTGCATTGGCTCTACGACAGCCGGATCTATCTGGTCACCAAACCCGATGACCCGCTGGCGCAACAGGACCTTGTCCATATGGAAGACCTGCGTGGCCGCACGCTTATGGTGGGTGGCACGAGCCCCGGACCCCTGCGTTCCGTACAGCACCGTGTGCTGAGCGAGTTGGGCATCGAGCACTTCAACAGCAACGATCACATGACCACACTCGTAAGCGTCGCCGCTGGCAAGGGAGTATGTCTGTCGCCTGGGCTTCTCAACGACGGGTCTGGCGAGTTTGCATGGACGCCATTCGAATGTGAGGAAACAATCCCAGTGGTTCTGCTCGTTCATTCGGGGGAGCAGCGCGAAGAAGTGCTCGAGCTCGTGAGAATCCTGTGCGAGTCCTACAAGGGAAAT
>JBMNUL010000019.1:0-23350 GCA_050946255.1 Coriobacteriales bacterium
CCCTGGATTCGTACGACGACTCCATCACCATTGATGCGCCGGATGTGGAATGCACGTGCGGGGGCCTCATGACCTACGATGGCAAGATTCTCTGGACGCGCAACTCGGACGAGAAGGTCCCAATCGGGTCTACCACCAAGATAATGACGGCCTTGGTTGCGCTTGAGAACGGTTCTCTCACGGACAAGATCACGGTTTCCGAGAACGCCGCGAGTACCGAAGGTTCCACCGCAAACCTGACCGAGGGCGATGTGCTGACCCTTAACGACATGCTCTACGCGATGATGCTCCCGTCTGGAAACGATGCCGCCGTTGCCATCGCCGAATATTATGGAAACGGCGACGTCGACAACTTCGTCAAGCTCATGAACCAGAAAGCCTCGGAGCTGGGTATGACGTCCACCCATTACTCCAGCAGCAACGGCTTGGAGGACGAGGACAACTACAGCACTGTCACCGACTTCTTTAAGCTCGTGCCCGTGGCCATGTCCAACGACACCTTTGCGAAAATCGTGGCGACGGAGTCCTTCACCTACACTTCGACTTCAACGGGCAATCAGGTGACGGTTGAGAACACCAATGAGATTCTCTCTACCTACGACGGGATGACAGGGATCAAGACCGGATTTACCGACTCTGCCGGCTACTGCTTTGTGGGCGCTGCCGAGCGCGATGGAATCGGCTTTTACACGGTGGTTCTTGGAGACGCCTCGGATTGGGACAGGTTCAATGACACCGAGACCCTTCTGGACTGGGGATTCACCCACTATCACAAGGTTACTTTGTTGTCTTCCGACACCCAGGTTGGAAGTGCCGTGGCCACCGACTGGCTCGACAAGACGGTTCCCGTTGCGGCCTCAAACGATGTCAAAGCTGTGGTATTCGACTACGATCCCGACCTCCAGCAAACCACGACGATCAATGACAGGGGAGGGGCAATCGAGAAGGGTGCCGACATGGGCACTGTGGTCTGGACCGATGAAAACGGAAACCAGGTTGCTGAAGCACAGCTGGTTGCCACCGAAAGCGTCGACCCTCCCAGCTTGTTCCAAACGCTGCAGATCTGGTGGTGCAGGTTCACTACCTTGTTCACTGGCGATGATTTCTCAGTCACTCAATCTGTTGACCTGCCGTCGGTTTACAAACTGCTGAGCAGCAACACCTCCTCGTGACGAAGGGCCCGGAAGATGTCCAACAGCGCATATGAAGACAGGGGAGACGTCAAGGCGACCCCGCTACACCCCGAGCATGTGAAGCTCGGTGCCAGGTTCGGTCTTTTCGGCAATGCAGAGATAGTCCACGACTACGGGGTGGAGACCGACGAGCCAACTCCCCTCGACCACCCACTGATGACCGACCTTTCCTTCCAGGGTTCGATCAGAGTTTCCGGTGCAGACAGCTCGAGGTTCATGCAGGCGATGATGACGGCAGATATATCCGTTCTCGAGATCGGACGATCTTGCTATTCGCTTGTGCTCACTAGCGATGCCGAGATCATTGACCTGGTGAAAGTTGTGAGGACCGGGGATGACGAGTACATGGTGATCACCGATGCCCCGGTCACCGATGAGGTAATGGAGTGGTTGGAGAACAACAGCGGGGTCGCGATCAATGGCGAGAGGGTCTTCGGTGAGGTGGTCGTAGAGAACCAGAGCGGCCAGCTCGGCACCATCTGCCTCATGGGTCCCAGAAACGTCGATATGCTCGAAGAACTCGCCGGTTTCATTTCCGACGCCACGGTCGACGATCCGAACAAGGGCAAGTCGGACATGGCGAAGAGCATCCGACAGGGCCTTTACGTTGGATCCGACATCTCCGACATCCCGATGATGATCGTCTCGGATGAGCCAGTGGAAGATTCCATCCTCGTCTACTCCTCGCGGATGGCTACCGTGGCTATATGGCGCGGGTTGCTCGGATTTCCTGACTTGCAGGTTGTGGGATTCGACCAGTACGTGGCCTTGAGGAAGAGGAATTCGCTCTGGCTTGATGCCGTGGAGAGCGGAAAATATGTCAAGCCCGCAGATGCTGGGCTGACTCACCTTGTTCGAGATGGCGGGGGATTCGTGGGTGCCAATCATCTCTAACTGCCGGGTGATTTTTCGGTCGGTTTCTTCCGCGTCAGCTCGATTTCGCCTTTTTCAACGAGATTCTTGATTGCCCAGATTCCCGTTCGGTATTGCCCTTGTGCCGGCTTAGCTTCGCCTCCTACAAAGAGCACCTCGATCTCTCGTCTTCCTTGTGCCGGTTACGCTCTGGAATTTTCGAGCAGCCACTCCGTGTACATCGATATGAAGGTCCCGATTGCCCTGGCGTTTCCCACGTCGAAGGGGCGCAGCTCCAACAGCTTCTCGGAGAACTCTGTGATTCTTGGCGCCTGTTCCAGAATTGGCGCGTCCAAGTCGAGGGCATCGGCCTCCTCGGCGAAGATCTCATCTAGTTTCCGGTCGATGACCTCCGGAAGGGGAGAGCCTGAGGTCCCCTGCATCGGGGTTTTCTTGTCTGGATAGGGGATGTCGTGCAGCTCTCCCTCGTTTCTGAACTTTCCCGAAAGCGAATCCACCGTGTTGTAGAGCCTGCGATGGACGAACATAAGGAACGACACTTCCAGCTCAAAGCCACCCTCTTCCATAATCGCCACAGATCGAAGCGTTACGAGGTCGGCGAACATTTGCCGGGCGATGTCTTCCGTGAGACTCTCGTATTTCATCGAATAGCGGTTTTCCAGCTCGCTCTCCAGCTGATCGGTCCTTATGATTCCAGAAAGGCTGTCGTCTCGAATGGACATGAGAATACCGGATGGGAGACGGTCGTCGAGATCCTCCATGCTCATGGCGGCTTCCCAATGCATTTTCAATTTCCTGCCTGTGCTCTTGGGGGATGAGTTGTCTCCGAGTTTGCCCTTGCCGCCATTGCTGGATTCGATGCTCATGGGTGACCTTTCTAAAGGGTGTTTTTCAAAGACTACAAATACTTATTTTGTAAGTCTACAGTCTATAAATACTATTAAGGTCCGAACTTGGAATTTGAAAAGGAAATTTATCAACAAACTTGGTGTATAGTGTCGCGATTTTGTTGAGGAGAAGTACTCGAGGATTTGCGGAATAGCCAGGCTTTGCCTTCAACTGATTTGGTTTGGGAGACACTAGGAGGACAGAGGCGTTCTCTATTTGCCGTCATCTGATTTGGCAATGGGGAGACACTAGGAGGACAAAGGCGCTCTCTAATTGCCGTCATCTGATTCCTACTGGAGAGGCACACGGAGGTCCAAGGTATTTTCGACTGAGTCTCCCCCAATCGATCTCTGAGCTCTGAGCTGTTTCGGAGATCGAATGCTCGACCAGGACAAAAGTTGCGCAAGCAGCCGATGCTGCAATTGCAGTTTTCGCGGTTGATATACAATGTTTTTTGAAAACGAATTGGATTCGAGAGGAGCTTCGAATGCCCGAACAGAACAGGTGCCCGGTGTGCAACGCGCCGCTTGCAAAGGGTGCTGCTGTTTGCGAGAGGTGCGGGTTCAAGCTCGTGGGTCGAACGGAGCAGTTCCCGGTCGTCGACCAGACGGGTGGCAACGTGGAGCCCCATGCCTCTACTCCGCACAACGGCAATCCCACTCTGACGATATTGAAAGGCCCGATGGCGGGTCAGGAATTTCATCTAACGTCGTTTCCACTCGTCGTTGGGCGCGATCCGTCTTGCGACCTCTTCCTCAACGACATGACCGTCACGAGGAAACATGCGAGCATCGACATAATCGACAACGAGGTGGTGATCACGGACCTCAACTCGCTCAACGGCACGTGGGTAGACGGGCAGGTTCGCGACAGCGCGGTGCTGAAGAACGGCACGATAGTTCAAATTGGAACATTCACGATGGGGTTCAACATTTAGCAGTTTATGGTTGCGCGCACCGTCCTCCAACTTTGCGCGGTGGGTCTGTGCGCCGTCGTTTCCGTAGGAACACGAGGATAGGGAGAGAGAATTGAGCCAGACTAAGAAGCTGCTGTCGGGAAACGAGGCAGTGGCACAAGGCGCATTCGAGGCCGGAGCCCTGATTGGAGTTGGATATCCGGGCACGCCCTCGACCGAGACCATGGAGGCCTTTGCAAAGTACGATGGCGTTTATGCCGAGTGGGCACCCAACGAGAAAGTCGCTATGGAGGTTGCCGCCGGTGCATCGATGGCCGGAGCCAGGACGCTGGTCACCATGAAGCACGTGGGAGTCAATGTCGCCGCAGACCCGCTTTACTCCGTGGCATACACTGGAGTCAATGGCGGGCTTGTGATCCTTGCCGCCGACGATCCCGGAATTTTCTCATCGCAAAACGAGCAGGACACCCGTTTCCACGCTCTGGGAGCCAGAGTTCCGCTTCTCGAGCCCTCGAACCCAATAGAGGCGCGCGAGTTCGCAAAGCTTGCATATGAGATCTCGGAGCAGTTTGACATCCCTGTTATCGTGAGGTCCACGGTGAGGATGTCCCACACCAAGGCAATTGTGGAATGCGGCGAGCGAGTCGAGCGCGACCTCAAGCCATATGCCAAGGACATGTCCAAGTGGGTCATGATGCCGGCATTTGCCAAGAAGCGCCGCAAGGTGGCTGATAAGCGCGTTGCCGATTTGAAGGAATATGCTTCGAAGTCTCCAATCACCCGTGCAGAGTATCGCGACAAGGGGATTGGAATCATCTGCTCCGGAGTCGTCTACGAGCATGTGCGCGAGGCAATGCCCGATGCCAGCACATTGAAACTCGGGATCACGTTCCCGTTGCCAGAGGAGGCGATCAGGGAGTTCGCTGGGAACGTCGACAAGCTCTACGTTGTTGAGGAAGCCAGCAATTATCTCTCCACTCAGGTCGCGTCCATTGGGGTCAAGCTCGACAAGACACCAGTTCCGATCCCCCCAGACGACGAGCTGAGCCCTGGCATCGTCAGGAGGGCGTTTGGAATGCCCGACGCGAGTTACGAGACGTTCGACGGAAGCTTGCCTCCGAGGCCACCTTCACTTTGCGCCGGTTGCCCGCACAGGCTCGTCTACTCCGAGCTTTCCCGCATGGGCGCGATAGTGACTGGGGACATCGGATGCTATACCTTGGGCGCCCTCGCCCCGCTATCTACAGTCGACTCTTGTGTCGACATGGGAGCGTCGCTCTCCATGGCACACGGCGTCGAGCTGGCCCGCGAGTTCGGCTCTGGCGTTGGGGAAGACCTCGCAAAGCGCCCCGTGGTGGGGGTCATCGGCGATTCCACATTTGCCCATTCCGGAATCACCTCTCTCCTTGGAACGATTTACAACCAAGGCTCCGGAATCCTCTGCATACTCGACAACAGAACCACTGCCATGACCGGGCAGCAGGGCAACCCTGTTAACGGAATCACGCTGCAGCACAGGCCCAGCAAGGAGCTCGACCTCGTCAAGCTCTGCGAGGCAATGGGAGTGGAGGACGTCAGGCGCGTCGACTCCCAGAATCTAGCCGAGGTTCGTGCAGCTCTGAAGTCAGCCCGCGAATTCGAGGGACTCTCGGTGATAGTGTTCTGCTCGCCTTGCCAGCTGCTCGTGAAGAAGAGGAACGCCCCGGTGAAGGTCTCAGATGATTGCCGAGCTTGCCGTTCTTGCGTGAAGATCGGCTGTCCGGCAATCGGCACAGACGAGAACGGTCACGCACTGATCGACCCGTCGCAGTGCATAGGATGTGGACAATGCGTGCAGGTCTGCCCATTCGACTGCATAGCCTCGACAGATGAAGGGCAGGAGTGATTCAAATGGCATCGAACAACAGCAATATGGCCGGTTCAGCTGCAGCAGTGGAAACCAGCACAGCGAAGAAGGTCACGACCGTGGTCCTCTGCGGAGTTGGAGGACAGGGAACGATTCTCGCCGCCGACATCCTTGCAAAGGTTGCTGCGCGCGCCGGACTAGATGTAAGGCTTTCTGAGATTCACGGCATGGCACAGCGAGGTGGGAGCGTCATCACGATAGTCAGGTTCGGTGAGGAAGTTCACTCTCCAGTAACAGACTACGGATGTGCCGACAGGATCGTTTCTTTCGAGGCCACAGAGGCCCTTCGCTATCTGCCATACCTCGCCGAGGACGGCAAGCTGCTTGTCAACAGTGCCGAGATTGCCCCTCTGCCGGTGTTGATCGGCAATGCTGAGATGCCCGGCAACACCGTGGAGTTCCTCAAGGGGCATGGTGCCGTGATGATTGATTCCAGTGCCATCGCCCGCGAGGTTGGAAACCCACGTGCCACCAACATCGTGCTCTTGGGTGCGCTCTCGAAGGAGCTGAACTTCGACGAGGCCACTTGGGAAGAGGTCATCTCCAAGAGGGTTCCTCCCAAGACCGTGGAGAGCAACATAGCGGCGTTCCATGCCGGGCGTGCTGCGGTCTAGTTAGTGGTGAGTTGCGGCTTTGGTTTTGCGACCGCTGGGCCGGTGAACTGCGGCTCCGGCATAATCGCTTGCCTGCTCTCGTTGTCAAATAAATCATGAAATTGGGTGTCGGAACATTCCGACACCCAATTCTTCACTTTCTACTACGGTTCCCGCTCGGTCATCGTTGGAAGTGTCGATACGCTCAGCGAGACATGTATGTTGTCACTTTCTACTATGGCATCAACCTGTCGGAGTGCTGGCTCAAGTAGAGTTCGCAGGAGAGGAGCAGACTTTCCCTCTCAATCTCGTCATCGAAGTCCAAGCCGTAAACTTCCCGGATCTTATTCAACCTATAGACGAGAGTTGACCTGTGCAGGTTCAAGATTTCCGAGCACTTCTTGAGGCTCCTCTCATTAACCAGGTATTCGTAGAGAGTCGATATCACCTGTTGGCCCTCTCCGCCTTCTAGTTCCATCATCGTCCTGACTGCTGGATGCAGCCTGACGTGCCAGTTTCCGTCCCTTGCCACGGAGTCCATAAGGTTTTGGACCATGCACTCCTCGTATCTAAGGACCGGCTTTTCCAAGGTAGTGTACTTTTGAATTCCCCTTGCCTGTTCGTAATAGGAACGTGCCTCGAAAATCGAGTTGAATGGGCTTGAAAAGGTGCAGCTCAGCTCGTTTCTTTTCACGTATTCCGCCAGCTCGCCAAACTTGGCCTCGCTCAAACCTGAGCCTTTGGGGAAGTGGAGGAACAGTACTATCGAGTCGTCGAAGATGAAGCACTTCTGGCCGAAGCATATCCTAGAGATTGACATCCAGTAGTAGTCGAGCGAATTGTTTCCAGACTTGCGGTGCCGCGCGAACCTAATCATGCCGATCTGGTATCTGTCGTCGGGAAGCCAGTTCAGCGTCGTGAGGTGCGGGTAAATCTGAGATGTGTCCACCTCGTCGCTGCTCAGCAGCATCTGTATCCACTTCTCGTAGAGAACACCGCGAGTGTCTCCCAAGCCCCTCTGCCATTCGATTACGAACTTGATGCATTGAAGCAGCCGGTCCGCAAGTGGGAGGTGGTAGTCGTGCATCTTGGTGTTGCATTCTACTATCGATAGGCTTGCGACTCTCACACCGTCTTTCTCCACGTGACCCGAGATGTTTCGTCCGTTCTCGGTATCAACAGTATGGATGAAGACAGCGTTCTTCTTGGTGTCGAGGTCTTGTATTTGCGACAGGTCGAGCATTTCTACTAAGTCTGAGTCGATCATGCCATTTTCCACGATGCTGTCCCATTGCCTCGTGTGGTTTCGCACTGTGGTGTCAGGCGTTCGCGCGAGAAGAACGAATGCGGAATCTACCACGTATATCGGGTTCTTGAAGATGGGGTAGCTGAGGACGAGTAGGTCCTCGATGTCGTGCTTGGTCACGGCAGAGAGCAGCAGCGACTCCGACCAGCCGTTGTAGTAATCGAAGACGTTCTGTACTGCCTCCAGAATCTCTGGCACGTCGTGTTCGGCTGAGGGGATGTGTATATAGGAATACCCGTCTAGCTCGGGATCCTCACTGGTTAGGAAGATGTAATCGAATTCTCGGCTCAGGCTTCTATCAATCTTGTAGGGCATGCCCTCGATGAGGATGTAGAGGTACTTGGTGGATTTGTTGGCGTCGTTAGTTGCCCACAGTCGCACACCCTTTAAAGTGCGCCCTCTCGAGTGGGGCACATGTGGGGTGGTTCCCGCAATCTCAAGTTGGTCTGCCAACAGAGCAAGAGTAATCATGTGCAACTCCAAATCGCGCAACAGGCTTTAGCTTAAATCTATGCTAGCTGGTCATGCAAAAATGTCTAGAAATTCCACTTTGGAAGTTTGATATCGGAAGTATGGCAATTGGCCTCGGATATCGTACTCGCGGCCTGAATCAATTCACATGTCCCTATTTTACAATCATTTAAAGTTCGCGAATCGGTGGCGATATTTGCTAGTTCTCTTGCGCCATCAGTGCATCTACCGGCGGATTTGCCATCGATTAGCTTGCTTGGGGAGAGATAGGAACAAGAGAAGGAGGCTCAGATGACATTTCAGGAGAATCCGGATCTGTACCGGAAGGATTGGAGGTGGCAGGAGGGAGACCTCACGGTGACGAGGACCGCGCATTGGTCTGCACCGGGATGTCACGACAGCTGTGGTGTCTTGCTCTACACAGACAAGGACGGCAAGCTGGTCAAGGTCGAAGGCGATCCCAACTCGCCATATAACAACGGAACGCTCTGCATGAGGTGCCTCAACCTTGTGGAGGCGGTGAACCATCCGGACCGTTTGAAGTACCCCCTGAAGCGTGCTGGCGAGAGGGGAGAGAACAAATGGGAACGCATTTCTTGGGATGAGGCCCTCGACATCATCGAGGAAAACGTCCGACGCATCCAGAAAGAGTATGGTCCCGAGTCAATCGTGGGAATGATGGGAACTGGCCGTAACTGCAACTGGCATGTTCCTCTCATCACCTACGCTGGGTTCGGAAGTCCCAATTTCGCGCTTGGCTTTCTCTCGGGTGATTCTTGCATGCTGCCACGCCATGCGATTAGCACCGTGGTCGTGGGAGACCTCACCGTTGTCGATGCCTCGCAGTTCAGGCCCACGAGATACGACGACCCCGAGTACCACAGACCCGACTACATCTTCATCATTGGAAACAACCCGATCAAATCCAATGGTGACGGTTTTCTTGGACACTGGATCGTGGAGCTCATGAAGATGGGCAGCAAACTTATCGTGGCTGACCCGCAGCTCACTTGGCTGGCATCGAAGGCGGAGGTATGGCTGCAGGTGAGGCCGGGCACAGATACTGCCCTGGTCATGGCCATGATGCACGTCATCATCGAGGAGGACCTCTACGACCATGAGTTCGTCGACCTCTGGACCTACGGATTCAACGAGCTCTGCGAGGCGGTCAAGCCTTGGACTCCAGAGCAGGCCGAGAAGATCACATGGGTGCCTGCGGAGAAGATCGTCAAGGCCGCCAGGCTCTTCGCTTCTGGCAACCCGAGTGCGCTTCAATGGGGTGTTGCCGTGGACATGAACGTGAACGGAATCCCCGAGGCGCATGCTCTCATAGACCTCAACGCCATCTGCGGGAACATCGAGAAGCCGGGCGGGAACCTCGTGGCACGCGACGCATACGGGCTGGTCATCAGCTATCCCTACGGTTACGACAAGTACATACCGCCCGAGATGCAGGCCAAGCGTATCGGGCTCGACGTCTCTCCGCTTCACAGGTTCGCCGCAGGTGCCGCCACAGCACATGGAGATTCGATCCTGCAGGCCTGCGAGACCGGGAAGCCCTATCCCATCAAGATGTTCTGGTTCCAATCGACCAACCCGATTGCCAACATGGCGGGAGAGGCCCCGAGGGTCTACGATGCCATCACCAAGACCGATTTCAACGTCGTGGTGGATGTCTTCATGACGCCGACAGCCATAGCATGTGCCGATCTCGTTCTGCCCTGTGCGATGAGCTGTGAGCGCAATTCCATCCGCGGATGGTGGACTCCTCAGAGGGCGATTACCAAGTGCTCCACCTACTACGAGGCCAAATCCGATGAGGAGATTGCAGTGATGGTCTGCAGCAGGTTGAACCCCGAGAACTTCAAGCCCCGCTCCGACATCGAGCTCCTGCAGGAGGCCATGGATACCGCAATCGACGAAATTCCCTACACTTACGAGGAGCTGCAGCACAAGGTGCAAAGCTGGCCTGAACGTCCTTATGCGATGCACGAAAAGGGTTTGCTGCGCGATGATGGGACCGTGGGCTTCCATACCCCAACCGGAAGGATCGAGCTATACAGTACGATTCTCGAGGCAATAGGCGATCCGCCTCTGCCATATTACGAAGAGCCTCGCGAGAGTCCTTACAGCACTCCCGACCTCGCCGAGAAGTACCCGCTCGTGCTCACCACCGGGCACAGGTCGTACGAGTTCTTCCACTCCGAGCACAGGCAGCAGCCAACAATGCGCGAATTCCATCCCTGGCCACTCGTGGACATCAACCCTGAGACTGCAGAGAAGTATGGAATCAAGGATGGAGAATGGGTCTGGATCGAGAACAAGCGCGGTCGCTGCAAGCAGGTGGCCAACGTTACAGACACGATGGACCCGCGCGTCGTCAATGCCGAGCACGGCTGGTGGTTCCCAGAGCAGGAAGGCGAGGAGCCATCGTTGTTCGGTGTGTTCGATTCCAACATCAACAACCTCACCAACCAATGCGTGACCGGACCCACGGGCTATGGCGCTCCATACAAGAGCCAGCTCTGCAAGATCTACCCCGTTACCGAGGAGAATGACGAGCCGCTGCCGGGAGAGCAGGTCACGAGGCTCGGTGGATTCAAGTATGAGCGCCAGCAGTACACCGAGGAGAGTCTGCATTCGCATGTGGACGAGAGCAAGGTTGGAGGTCTTAAGTATGACTACTGATATCGATATCTCGAAATACGGGATACTCGTGAACTACGAGTACTGCACCGGGTGCCATACGTGCGAGATTGCTTGCAAAAAGGAGCATGACCTCCCGAAGGGGCAATGGGGGGTAAAGGTCATGCAGGATGGGCCCCGAAAGATAGACGAAGACAAATGGGAGTACACCTACTGTCCGCTTCCAACAACCCTTTGCGATCTCTGTGAGGACAGGGTGAAGGAGGGGAGACTCCCTACTTGCGTGCACCATTGCCAGGCGAGGATCATGTACTTCGACACATATGAGAACCTTGCCAAGATGCTTCCGGAGATGCCTAGATCGGCGATTTTCGCCCCTAGGTAGGATCTTCTGCGCAAGTGGTCTTTGTGTGAGAAAAATCCTCGATGAGAGGACAGCAGGAGACTTGGCTTCTAGGATGAGTAGAGGAGCGGGTTGTTTGACCCGCTCCTCTACTGACATTTGGGAGCGTGCACCTTGGCCTGCCTCGCGTTAGCCTTTGTTATCACAGCATGCGTTGCATCCTCGCAGTGTCTGGCGTTGGCACCGAAATCAGATTCCCCGCCCCGAAGCCTAGATGTCCATCGCGGCGTTGAACCCGTCTGTCGTGGCAGTGCGGATCAGGCCCGGTGCACGGCAGTCGCCAATCCATTCGAAGTCGATGATGGAGTCGCGAAGCTCTTCGACGATGCTCTCCCTGGGCCTCATGCCTCCAGCCGATAGCACCATGTCCGCCTTGAGCTCGTACTTCTCGCCGTCCTTGGGCTCGCAAACCACCACTCCATCGTCTTTCACTTCAGCGCACCTGGTGTTGAGCCTAACCTCGACGCCGCTCTTCTTCACGTTGAACCAGAGAGCGTCGATCTGCATGGAACCAGTTCCTGGATACGGGGCATTTGGCCCGGATGCGATTTGGTCGCACATCTCCAAGACGATGACCTTGTGGCCCTTCTGCGCAAGGCCGATTGCGCATTCGACGCCGGCGAAACCGCCTCCGATCACCGTCACGGTATCGCCCTCGGCCTTCATGCCGCTCTTGTAGAAATCCACGATGTTCGTTGCCTTCTCGATGCCAGGGATTGGCGCATTTATCGGGTCGGCGCCAACAGCGGCTATGACCTTGTCCGGGTTCAGCTTGGCAACCAGTTCCGGTGTCACCTCGGTGTTCAGGCGCACATCGATTGGGCTCTTGGCAATCTGTCGCTTCATCCATTCCAGATATTTCCTGATGCGGACTTTGAAGGGCTCTTGGTCGATTATCGGCATCATTCCTCCGAGATGGTCCTGCTTCTCACAGAGGATGACCTCATGTCCGCGCTCCACGGCAGTCAGCGCGCACTGCATTCCGGCAGGGCCACCTCCGGCGATAAGCACCTTCTTCTTTTCCGATGCCGGGAGCAGGAACTTGAAGTCTCCATCCCTTCCCACGGTGGGGTTGACTGAGCAATGGATGGGTAGATCGAAGTAGCCTCCGGTATAGCAGGCCATGCAACGGATGCAGGGGCGAATGTCCTCGATATCGCCGTGCATCGCCTTCTTGGGCATGTCGGGGTCGGCGATCAGCTGCCGCACGCAGACAACGTAATCGAGCTTGCCCTCGGCAATCCACTTCTCCATCATCAATGGATCTGTGATTGCACCTACTGCCCCAACCGGGATATGCAGGTGCTTCTTGATCTCTGCGGCCTGCTCGACGTTCTTTCCCTCGACGACATCGAACCAGCTGGGGTGGGAATAGGGCGTGGTCTCCGGATAGTGGAGCGATCCCGCGGTGATGTGGACCATGTCCAGGCCGTGGGCTTCGAGTAGCTTGCAGAACTCGATTGTGTCCTCGAGCTGGTAGCCATCATCAAGCCCCTCGCGCCATGACACACGGGCTTCTATCACGAAGTTCTTTCCGCAATACTGGCGGATTCGGTCCACGATCATGGTTCCGAGACGGGCACGGTTCTCGAGGCTTCCCCCGAACTCGTCCGTCCTGTGATTGAGCACTGGTGACAGGAACTGGGAGATGAGCCACCCGTGGGCCGCATGGATCAGCACCGCCTGGAAGCCGCAATGTTTTGCCCTAAGCGCAGCCTTCCCGTATGCGTCCACGACCTCCTCTATCACGTCCTTTGGCATCTCCACGATCTTGTGCGTTCTCTTGCCCTTTCCATCGCCCTGATCGAACGTGTCGATCATGTCGCTCGGACCGTAGTTGATGCGGTTGTCGTCGTGGAAGTGCATCCCCGCGTGGTTGAGCTCAATCTCCGCGACTGCTCCATGGGAGCGGATCTTCGTTGCGAGGACATAGATGCTGGGTTCCGACCTGTCCTCATACAGGAGCAGCTTCTTGCTCCACTCCACATTCCCCGTTTCGTGGACCACCGCATCGCCCAAGGCCACGGATGCAGCTCCTCCCATTGCCCTTCTCTCTAGATGATCGAAGGTGTGGTAATCGAGATAGTTGTGGTCGGTCAGCTCTTTCAGGGAGTTCGGACCCATGAATATGCGGTTGCGGTATGTTACGTTTCTGACTTTCATCGGGCTGAATAGATGCGGAAAATACGGATTCATAATGCATACCTCCGTTTGATTGTCTTTTGAAAATGCACATTTCTGTGCCTATGCGTGCAGGAGCAAGGAAGCGTTGGAGATGCCGAATTGCCGCAAGATGGTGAGGTTGACCCTTTCCACCCAGTCGTCTCGCAATCAAGATTCGTCGCTGGCCGGTCAGACGTTGTCGTGTCTATCCGGGCTCAGCAGCAAGAAACATTACTCTACCTTTGGCTGCGGTTTGGGATCCGGTGGCCAATAGCATTTTCAGGCTGCCTTGCTGTTCTGCAGCGCTGTGGAAATTGGTGGATTGGGGTATTAGTAGTCGTCGTCGGGCATCCAATTGAGCGTGGAGAGCCGGCAGTAGATATGCACGGGCCTACGCTCTGCCATGCAGCAGTATCTTGGTATGTTCCTCATGCTGCACCCCCAATGGATGGAATCGGTGGGGCTTGCAGTCTGGTTTCCCAGCGCTCCACCAAGTTCGCCAAGCCGGTCTAATCACCCTAGAGCCAAGATGAGAAATGCGCTCATCTCGATCAGAGAGCTGATGGAAAACAGCTGGCATCTCAAAGCTTAAACGATTTTTAATTTCGTGCAATAAAATTCAATGCTTCAATGAACTATTGCTCAGATTCCCCACATTTACCTCATCGGGAAATGGCAGGCTTGCAGATTGGGAACTGGTTGGGTTCATTGTTGGGAGTTGGCTGGATTCTCATTGGGAAGGTCGGTGCTCTAGGCGGAAAACTTACTGAAACTCGTGTGGTGGAAATCAGCTGGGTTCACAGCGAGAGCAACTTTGGTTTCCGGTGGAAAGCTTACTGGAACTCGTGGTGGAAACAAGCTTGGCTCACAGCAATACTCTCTTGGTTCCCGGTGGAAACTTACTGGAACTCGTGTGGTGGAAACCAGTTGGGTGGCACCAAAACCCTCTTGGTCCACGGTGGAGAAAAAGGAGACTTCGGGTTATAGTCTCAATTGAGTTTGAGAATAGGGTCAACGGGAAGCATTCAGTCGGGATAATTCCCCTTTTTTCAAAGAACGACGGGTTCAAGTCGATATGCGAAGGTATGGATCAATTGAAGCCGTCTGGTGAGGAGGCGACAGCTTTGAAGTGGGATTTCAAGGACATCGGAAGGTTTGGATTCAAGATCGGATATTCGCTGGAACCTGCATGGTTCACGCTGTGGCGCGATGCAGAGGATTACCGTCTCGTGCTCTTCTACATCGACGAGGACGAGGAAGTCGTCAACACCACGGAGCATGTGCCTTTCGAGGTTGGGGACCCGATTATCGCCGAGGCAATTGACAACGGCCATGTCGAGAGCTGGGATGAGGATTACAACCTCAGCGATGATGAGCTTGGCGACGACCCCTTCACCTGGTCGCTCGACCTTGCCGATACCGACGCGAAGATTCTCCTGATGTCGCATGGCATGGGCGGCTTCCCGAAAATGGAGGATTTCCAGGCCGTTCTCACTGCGGTGCGCAAGGCATGCCCCGATTTTGGAAAGAACTTCGAGGAGATTAACTAACTATAGGAGTGTCATGCACGGGTGACTCGTCAGATGCCGACTTACCCAACGGGGTGTCATGCGCGGGCGACTCGTCAGATGCCGACCTGCCCAATGAAAAATCAAGAAAACTGGCGGTCCATTTTCGGGCCGCCAGTTCTGTATTTGGAAGTTGCTGTCTTGAAAGCTGATGGTGTCCCGTATGCCGCGCTGACAACTTGCAGTCGTAACACCGGTTTCGATTCCGTGCCGCCGTCAAATTGCCGGCTCACGGCAGATCCAGCCGGCCTCGATTCAACGCCGCCGAAAAATTGCTGGTTCGCGAGCTGAGGCGCTGGTCTCGATTCCGAGTCGCCTTCGCCGAGAACACGGCGGCAACGAACGGCTATCTCTTCTGCACCTGTGCCTGGACCGCGGTCATCGCAATCACTCCGAACACGTCGTCTGCAGAGCATCCGCGTGAGAGGTCGTTGACGGGCTTTGCGATTCCCTGCGTCACGGGGCCGTATGCCTCTGCCTTTGCCAAGCGCTGGACCAGCTTGTAGCCAATATTCCCGCTGTCGAGGTCAGGGAACACCAGCACGTTAGCCTTGCCGGCTACCTTGCTTCCCGGAGCTTTCTTCTCGCCCACCGACGGTACAATCGCGGCATCGAGCTGCAACTCTCCGTCTACCAGGAGGTCGGGCCTCTTATCCTTTGCCAGCTTTGCGGCCTCGCGGACCTTGTCGATCGAAGCTCCCTTTGCGCTCCCATACGTGGAGTGGGCGAGCATGGCCACCACGGGCTCGTCTCCAACGAAAGAACGGAACGATTCGGCCGAGCTGATCGCGATTTCGGACAGCGCCTCGGAGTCCGGGTACTGGTTGAGAGCGCAGTCGGCGAACAGGAACGTTCCATTATCACCAAACTCACAATCGGGCACGATCATAATGAAGAATGCCGAGACCAGCTTGGTTCCCGGGGCGGTCTTTAGAATCTGAAGTGCCGGGCGAAGCACGTCGCCAGTTGCATGGCAGGCCCCGGACACCATCCCGTCGGCGATTCCGTCGTAGACCATCATCACGCCTTGGTAGAGGACGTCGCGGACCTTCTCGTCGGCCTCCTCTGGGGTCATGCCCTTCTTCTTCCTGATCTCGAGCAGCTCGGATGCGAACTTGTCGTGATGGGGGGAATTGTTGGGATCGACAATCTCTATTCCGGTGAGGTCTATCCCATGCGAGTTCACTTCATCTTGAGTTCCCAGCAGGATAATCTTTGCGATTCCCGCATCCACTGCCTTGCGTCCTGCCTCCACAACTCTCGGATCGTTACCCTCTGGCAGAACGATTGTCTGCACGTCGCTTCTGGCAATGTCGACCATCTTATTGAGGAAATCACTCATTTTGCTTCCCTTCTCAATCGCACGGCAATCAACCGCATCTGGCAAATTCAACGCTGTCGTCGGTGGGAATCTGAGACGCCAGCCCTCATCAAGTGCTCTCGATAAATAATAACCTCGCTTGCACAACTCACCTTGCACAATACCAAAGTCTGCCGCGGCCTCACACGACTGTTCGTGGCATCGGGGGCAAGAAAGTGCGCGATTGCGCTAAACTGAGGAAACTGTTGAATAAACAGAAGCGCTGTGTTTCGGGCGCTGGTTTTGAAAGCCTCAACCGGAAGGTGATAAATGAACATTGTCGACACTCGGGGGGAGCTTCCCCATCTGTCAGATTACGATGCGATAATCATCGGCGCGGGGTTCGCCGGATCCGTTGTTGCCAGGGAGCTCGCAGAGCGCGCCGGCAAGAAGGTCGCGATTGTGGAGTCGCGAAACCACATCGGCGGAAACGCATATGACAAATACGACGACGCAGGGGTTCTCATCCACGCGTATGGCCCCCACATCTTCCATACCAACGACGCTCGTGCCTATGAGTACCTTTCGAAGTACACCGAGTGGCTCGACTATCAGCACGAGGTGCTGGCCAACCTCAACGGTACCTACATCCCGGTTCCGTTCAACAAGAACTCGATCGATACGGTGTTCGATCACGACAAAGCCGAGAGATACATCAACAAGCTTGTCGAGACATTCGGAGACGAGCGCAAGGTGCCGATCATCGAGCTTCGCAAGAAGGATGACCCGGAGTTGGCTGAGATCGCAGACTTCGTCTACAACAACGTGTTCCTCTACTACACGCAGAAGCAGTGGGGGCTGACCCCGGAGGAGGTTGACCCGTCGGTCACCGCCCGCGTGCCGGTCTTCATCTCTCGCGACAACCGCTACTTCCAGGACAAGTACCAGGGAATGCCGCTCGAAGGCTACACAAAGCTGTTCGAGAACATGCTCGACCACGATGGGATCGACATCTACCTCTCCACCGATGGCCGCGATATTTTAGAGTTCGAGGACGCCGGGGACGGCAAGACGATCGCCAAGGTAGACAGAAAGCCCTTTGAGGGGACGATTGTCTACACGGGCGCAATCGACGAGTTGTTTGGGAACAGGTTCGGCAGGCTCCCGTATCGCTCGCTCAACTTCGTCTACGAGACTTACCCCATCAAGCATTGGCAGCCTTGTGGAACCGTGAACTACACGGTAAGCGAGGATTACACACGCATCACCGAGTTCACCTACATGACGGGGCAGGACCTCAACGTCACCACGATCATGAAGGAGTACTCGCTTCCATACGAGGGGAAGCCCGGTCAGATCCCCTATTACGCGATTATCAGCGAGGAGAATCAGGCTCACTACAACAAGTACAAGAAGTTGGCCGACGGTATCCACGACTTCCATCTCATTGGACGTTTGGCCGAGTACCGCTACTACAACATGGACGCGATCGTCTCGCGTGCGCTCGAGCTGGCGGACCAGCTCTGTGGGTAATCAGTCCAACAACCTTGCAAATTCCAGGGATGCGGCATCTGATCTTGTGGCGCATTTTGGAAATGCTGCATTGATAGCTAAAGGGGGAACATCCAATTGGGGGAGATTGGGAGTGAGAAAGTCCTGACCTATGTGGTGCCATGCTACAACTCCGCAGAGTACATGGACCACTGCATCGGTTCGCTTATCGAAGGGTCGGAAGGGCATCTCGATTCCGTCGAGGTAATCATCGTCGACGATGGGTCCAGCAAGGACAACACGCTTGAGAAGGCCAAGGCCTGGGAGGCAAAATATCCGGGTGTGGTCAGGGCAATTCACCAAGAGAACAAGGGACATGGGGGAGCTCTGAACACCGGGCTCGACAATGCCCACGGCACTTATTTCAAGGTCGTGGATTCTGACGACTGGCTTGAAGTCGAGTCTGCCAAGATAATCCTCGAGTTGCTGACGTTGTTCAGTCAGAGAGAGAAGCCAATCGACCTCTTGCTCGCCAACTACATCTACGACAACATCGACCGCGGCCAAGAGGTAATGGATTACAAGGGAATCTTGCCAATTGGCCGAGAGTTCACATGGGACGAGGTCGGGCGATTCGGCCTCTCCAGGTACATCCTCATGCACTCGGTGTTCTATCGCACAGAGGTGCTCCGCGAGTGCGGGATACGTCTTCCAGAGCACACGTTCTATGTGGACAACATCTTCGTTTACGTTCCGCTGCCTTATGTGAAGACAATGTTCTACGTCGACCTTGATTGCTACATGTACTTCATCGGGCGTGAGGACCAATCTGTGAACGAAAAGGTCATGATTGGGCGCGTTGACCAGCAGTTGAAGATTACCCGGATCATGATAGATGCCTATCGACTGCAACAGGATGTCAAGAACCCGAAGCTCCGTAAATATATGGAGAACTACCTGCTGATGATGATGACTATATCGTCGGTTTTCAGCCTTCTCTCCGATAGGCCCAACAAGTATCAGCTCAAAGAGGGAATCTGGAGCTATTTGCAGGAGCACGATCCAGAGACATACCCCAAGCTTCGGCACTCGATTTTTGGGTATGGAACCAACATGAAGACCAATCTGGGAAACGCATTCACGATTTTTCTCTACCGAATTGCCAGGGCTATTTTCAAGTTCAATTAGCGAAGGCACGTTCAACTAGCTCGGGCATAATCAGCTGGCATGAAGAAATGGCCGCGGGGTTTCACCTGCGGCCATTGTCGTGTCTATTTGCAGTTTTCCGACGCTTGTTCGTCGTGCATTGGGCTGTTTTCACCTGCGGCCATTGTCGTGTCTTCAAGCCTTTTCCGGTTCAGATTCATCGTCCATTTCCATCTTGAAAGCGATATCCGCCCGTTCAAACGGGAAAAGCTCTTTATCAACTGGGATTTCCTCGAAGCCGAACTTTCGGTATAGATGAATCGCATGCGTGCATTTCTTGTTGGAGACGATCAGGATTCTCTGCACGTTCTTCTCCCGGGCGTAATCTATGCAGGCTTTTAGGCAGGCACTACCGGCGCCTTTCCCGGTATACATGCCTCTAGCAGCAAGCTTCATCAGCTCCCATTCACCGTCTTCGCGAGGTGCGATCATTGCAACCGCCATTGCGCTGTCATCGTCATCTACGGCAACGAAGATTTGACCTCCTCTGTTGAGGTAGGCATCGATATTCTCGAATTCCCTCTCATCCTGTTCCTCTACTTTATGGAACATCTCGGAAATCCAAGCTCTGTTCATATCGATGAAATCCTGGCGATATCTCTCTTCGAACGGAATTACTCTCATGGTCAGCCCTTCTCGCCTCTGCTTAATATGTCTGTGATCAAATCAAGCGCGGCCCTCAGCTCGTCTTCTTCTTTGGGGGTCAGATCTCCGATGATTCTCTTTACGTCTGCATCTGATTTCCGAATGAAATCCTCGGTCCTTTCTCTTCCGGTCTTCGTAAGGTACAGGCACTGGGAACGTTTGTCCTGCTCAGATGGTTTCCGCTCGATGTAGCCTTTCTTCACATATCCGTTGATGATGCGGGACAGATAGCTCTTGTCGATCTTCATCGTCTTGGCGATATGCGCGGCATTGCATCCTTCGTCCTCGTATATCTCGAACATCACCCTTGCTTCCGTAACGGAGTATTCGGACCCGAGGTAATGGATTCCAAGAAGGTTCATAGCTGGCATGTAAAAGCGGTTGAAGGAACGGATCCTCTGCACGATGTCTGACACTTGGCACTTCCCTCAGTCTGTGTGACGTGATGGTTTCTTTCCAAGAAGTATTGGTTGATTTTGTCAACCAAATTTAGAATAAATTAGAATAGTGGATTTTGTCAACTATTCTTTCGGGCAGCCAACTGGGGACAATCAAACAATCTTGCGGATAATCAATTGCGGATAATCAACAAAATTGCGGATAGTCAAGTACTCTCGCGGGTAATCAACAAATCTTGCAGATTATATTGCTGGCAGTGGAACTATGTTTGCTGGCCGTGATGTGATGCTGTGTCTGCTGGTCTTGGTGCTGCGCCGGCCGTGGTGCTGTGCCTGCTGGTTTTGGTGCTGCGCCGGCTGGCTGTGATGCTAAGCTTGCTGACCGAGCGCTGTGCTCCAGCAATCAACCTTGTGACGAAAAAGAATCCAGCATTTCCCTCAGAGTATTGCAAAAAGCCTCTGTGTCTTCATATTGCGGATAATGGCCGCAGCCGTCTATCAGTTCCATCTGTTTTTCAGGAGCTGTGATGGAATCAAAGTATTCCTCTGTGCATTCGACCGGTGTCGTCCAATCCTCTGAGCCTGATATAAATCCGACTGGGACTTGATATTGCAACCCATACTCGCGCACATCAATTTCCATGGAGTAATCAAACAGGTTCTGGTTAAGAGCAAGGAACTCCTCCGTGTTCATGCCCTTCAACATCCATCGAAAATCATCAAACCCGAAGAATGGCGATTTCACTGTCAGCCACGAGGAGTTGTTGTCTGCCTTCTCCGACACATGATATTGATCTGTTTGACTTCGCAGATTCAGCAGTGATTCCGTTGTCCGATCGGCCAAGTATTCCTGGTAGGCCTTTTCCATGGAGGACGTATCGTCACCTGAGTTTCTGGCGATCTGCAAAGCGTTTTCATAACTGCTGGTTTCGCTTTCCTCGGCAGAAAGAAGCTGTCCTACGCCGATGTAGGCGGTCACTTTATCAGGGTGGGAGAGGACATAGCAGCTGCCAACGGCAGTTCCGTAGGAATGACCAATGATGATGACCTTGTCCTTGTTGAACCTCATGCAAACATAGTCGATCAGTTCGTCCAGGTCCGCCTGTGTCTGTTCAAAGGTAACAGTCACGTTATCCGGATCGTTGCTCTCGTTCCGAAAGTATGTCCTGCCACAGCCACGCTGGTCCCAGTTAACGAATGTGTAAGAATCCGTAAGCTGCTGTTCAAACACATATGTGGTATAGGCATCTGGTCCTGCCGGGCCGCCGTGAAGCCAGATGACGACGGGATTGCTCACATCCTGTCCGCGAATAAGGAGATATTGTTCCTGACCTCCAAGTGTCACATACGTTTCCTCATCAATTCCATTGGGAGTGGCAATATGATTCTCGTAGTATGTGCTGACGCGGGCAATCACGAAAATCAAGATCAGGGCAATAAGCAGCCCAAGACAACACAGGGCTACCCATTTGAGAATTTTTCTTACAGGTGACTTGAGACTCGACGATGATGTTGCGGTCTTCTCCACCCATACCCCTATCTAGGTTCTGATTTGCCTGTTTAGCATACTACGTTCATATAGTGTGCAGCTGCCCTTCAGACAAATTGGAATTAATAGACGGCAGACCGGCATTCACGCATCGAGGATCTTGTCATAGGCAATCTTCCCGCTGCCTTGAAATATCACCTCGCCGCAGCGTACGTAGCCGTTCTTTTCGAGGATGTGCTGCATTCTCTTATTGGGGTAATCCGTGTCAATCCGGATATAGGGAATCCCACGTTTCACGGCAAGTTCATCGACCAACTCCAGCGTCTTGTCTGCCAGCCCTATTCCATGAAAATCATTGCCCAACGCCCAGCGGTGCATGACGATATAAGGCCTGTCCTGCCTCCAAGCGCCTTTTATGTTCTTATATGCCGGCTCCTCATCTGAGGTGATGCACATGTATCCAGCCGTAGTCCCGTCAACTATCACGGAATATCCGATTCCCTTTTCGATGTCTTCCCTCACAAGGTCCTTGGTCGGATACTCGTCGGTCCACTGAGTGAAGCCCTGTTCCTGCTGAAATCTACGTCCTTGGTCCAGGATGTCGTAGCATACATCCAGATCCTTCATTTCAGTTTTCTCTAAAGCTATCATTTGATGGGCTCTTTATTCTCCGTATTGTTTCAGCTCGGCCTTGAGGTCATCAAGGAGTTCTTGTCCCAGCTTGCGCGGGGAAATTCCGTATTTCGCACAGAGAGAAGCTGCTGCTCCCGTTACAATTCCGTGATGCCCACAGTTTCCCATAAGCTTGATCGTGGAACTTGCGATATGAGTGGCGCTGATGTGCTTGCCTGCGCAGAGAAGGTTGTCGATATCAGCTGAGTACAGGCATCTGTAAGGCACCGTGTAGGGCTTGAAATCGCGTTCCACCCATTTCCAGTTGCCAAGGCGGAAATCATATTTCGGATTACCCGGATAGTGCAGGCAGAAAGCACCAGCGTTTTCCACTATCGCATCGGGGAAGTCCGTATGGTCGCGGATATCGTTTTCCGTGAGGATGTAATCTCCTAGATAGTTTCGGAAGGCACCAGTCGCCAGCACGTTTCCGAGGTGCACGAGCTTTAGATTCCCATATTTTGAAGGGTCTTTCTTCCTGACGTTTGCATATGTGCCGATTATCGCGCAGAACAGGTGGTCCCTGATCTCCTCCTTGCACATGTAGGGATCTAGCCATTGCCCATATTCCCAGAAGTGGGTTTTGTCTAGGCTCATGGGGTTGTCCCATCCGCCGTCCGCTCTCTTCACGGGTTTCGGCTTCTCGGGACCCACATAAGGTCCCGGCAGGTTCTCATATGGACCCTGGCCGCAAAGGCTCGTGACGCGGCCAATCTGCCCGCCGAGATCGGAGTAGTCCTTTGCCACCTTTACGGCCCACGGGACATCCGGAAAATCAACAGGCTTGTCTTCAATTTCCGTGCGGAAAAGCACCGTATCTCCATGGTGCATGGAATCAGCATGTTCGGGAGCGAGGCTTTCTCCGAAATCAGACCTGCTCTCCTGACCTTCCAATGTGGCGGCGCCGCTCAAGATTCCAAGCACGGCACGTCCGCTGCAGTCTATGAATTCCTTTCCCCTGAAGCGGGCTTCTCGGCCTGTCTTGACGTTGACGGCGTCCACGGAAACGATGTGCCGGCCTTCGCAATGCACGTCATATACATGCTCGCTTGATAGCACATTGCAGTTGGGGATATCCCGCAGAATGTGGCTTGCCGCAATATCACCGTCTTCCAGACGCTCGGACAGGTCGTCTACTATTCCTCCCGTCCTTCCCTCCGGCGTGAGCCCCACTTCAGCGCTCGCATTGCCGCCCAAATATTCCATCTCGTTGCGAGATGGAA
>JBMNUL010000020.1:0-23041 GCA_050946255.1 Coriobacteriales bacterium
GACCGAGAACCCGCGAGATGACCCAGCGTCTCCATGCGTCGACGATGCCGGAGTTCTTCGGCAAGCGCTACGACAGCAAGTCGCTTCGAGTTGCAGCTGCGGCAATCATATTCGTGTTCCTCATCCCCTACACCGCCAGTGTCTACAACGGACTCTCCCGCCTCTTCGAGATGGCGTTCGGCTTGCCCTACGAGGCGTGCATCATTGGAATGGCCGTCATCACCTGCATATACGTCGTGCTCGGCGGGTACATGGCAACTGTTGTGAACGACTTCCTGCAGGGAATCGTCATGCTGTTCGGAATAGTCGCGGTGATCGTTGCCGTGCTCAACAACAACGGCGGCTTCAGCGAGGCGGTGATCTCGCTTTCCCAGATTCAGGCCGAGGGAACCGAACTGCAAGGTGCCTTCGTCAGCATGTTCGGGCCAGACCTCTTCAACTTGATAGGCGTCGTGATCTTGACGAGCCTGGGCACCTGGGGGCTTCCCCAGATGGTGCAGAAGTTCTATGCGATCAAGAGCGGCTCGGCAATCAAGCAGGGTGCAATCATCTCCACTATCTTCGCTTTCATCGTCGCAGGTGGCAGCTATTTCCTCGGTGGCTTCGGCCGCCTGTACGCTGGGCAGATAGCCTACAACAACGGCGTTCCAGTCTACGACTCGATAGTGCCGACGATGCTATCCAGCTTGCCGGACATCTTGGTGGGACTTGTGATCGTGCTGGTGCTATCGGCGTCGATGAGCACGCTGAGCTCGCTGGTTCTCACCTCGTCATCGGTGCTAACCCTGGATATGGTGAAGGACAACATCGTCAAGGACATGGGCGAGAAGAAGCAGCTCATCTGGATCAGGGGTCTCATCGTCGTGTTCGTGGTGATTTCTGCTGTGCTTGCATTGGTGCAGTACAACAGCTCGATCACATTTATAGCGCAGTTGATGTCCGTGAGCTGGGGCGCCCTGGCCGGTTCGTTCCTCGGTCCTTTCTTCTGGGGGCTCTACAGCAAGCGAATCAGCAAGGCGGGTGTATGGACCAGCTTTATCCTTGGAATCGGAATCACCGTCCTCAACATGGCGATCTCCTTCACCAACCCGATCAACTGCGGCGCTCTGACGATGATCATCTCGATGGTTTGCGTGCCGGTGGTGAGCTTGTTCACCAAGTCGGTGCCATTCGAGATCACCCCTCCCTCGGCAGAGAGTGCCACAGACCGAGAGGTTGCAGCAGCTGTCGCAGCTTCCGGATCCTCCAACGAGGAGGCTGCAATCAGCGCTTCCGAGGAGAAGGGCGGCACCGGCGTCATCTTCGGGAAGAAGGGTCTCCGCCGAGGCTCCGACAAGAAGGGCTGACGGTTGGCTTGGGGTTGATGGCTGGCCTGGGGTTGCACCCGAGCCGAGAGCAAAACTGGCCTGGAGGTTGCAGCTGAGAGGGCAACCGAGCCGAGGTTGCAGCAGGTTCGGTCCAACATGCCCGTGGGGATGGCTTGTCATCAGAACTTGAGGGCGTGCTTAGGTGTAAATCTTGCCTCAAGCTCGGCACACATGGAACTCGTTTATTGTCCCCGTTTGCCCCATGTTCCTCCATTTTGGCCTCATTTTCGGTGTATACACGTGGCTCTCTGCTCCGTCTGCAATAGACAGATGCGTGGTAGAGTTGAATTGCGCTATTATTTTTTTGTTTTTTCCATTAATGAATTTGCTTTTTCAGCTGGGGATATTCATTCCTTTAACTGATAATTTCGCTGGAACATCCGAGAGGAAAGGGAAGTCAGATGTCTGGACATTCCAAGTGGGCAACCACGAAGCACCGTAAGGCCGCACAGGACGCCAAGCGTTCCGCGCTGTTCTCCAAGCTCTCGCGCAACATCACCGTGGCTGCAAAAGAGGGTGGAGACCCCAATCCCGACAACAATGCCGCGCTCGCTGCGGCAATCACCAAGGCAAAGGGCTATTCTCTGCCAAAGGACAAAATCGACACTGCCATCAAGAAGGCTTTCGGCAGCGGCAGCGACGCGGCAAACTACGAGTCCGTTGTCTACGAGGGCTATGGCCCGGCGGGCATCGCTATCTACTGCGAGGCTCTTACCGACAACCGCAACCGCACCGCTGCTGATGTGAGGTCGGCATTCAGCCATGCAGGTGGCAACCTCGGTACAACCGGGTCCGTCGCCTTCCAGTTCGAGCGCAAGGGCCAGATCATCGTCGAGAAGTCCCAGTGCGAGGACGAGGACGAGTTCATGATGGCGGTTGCAGAGGCTGGTGGAGACGATTACGAGGATGCCGGCGACGAGTGGATCGTCTACACCGAATTCTCTGCTCTTAACGATGTCAAGAAGGGACTAGAGGAGCAGGGCATCGAGATCAAGGGAGCCGAGCCCATCATGCAGCCCACCGCCCCGACCGAGGTTGGACTTGCAGACGCTCGAAAGGTCATGAGGCTCATCGACAGGCTCGAGGAGCTCGAGGATCTGCAGAACGTCTACCATACGATGACCTTCTCCGATGAGGTCGCCGAGGCTCTCGCCGAGGACGAGTAGCATTCGGAGGTTTCACAGCGTCCAGACATGTCCTTTACGGGCATGCCAGCACGGTTGGAGAATATTTTGAAGGAACTGCGGCCGTCTCCGTATCGGGGCGGCCGCATTGTTTTTCAGCATACACACCAGTCGTTGTAAATCTCTCTTGCTATCGAACAAGTGTTCGCTTAAAATGAGCAAAGGTCGTAGGCAACGCAGCAGCAAACGCAGAAGGCGATCATATGCAGAAACCCTTGTTGATAATGGGAATCGATCCAGGTCTGGCCAACACTGGTTGGGGTGTGATCGAGGTCAGGGGGTCGCGCAAGAGGTGCGTGGCCTACGGATGCTGCTCTACGTCTGCAGACGACCCGATAGACAAACGTCTCAAGCAGATTCACGACGGTATAGTCTATGTGATCAAGAGGTATCACCCAACAGAGCTTGGAATCGAATCCATCTTCTTCAGCGCCAACGCCAAGAGTGCGATAGCCACAGGCCAGGCCAGAGGTGCGGCGCTTGTGGCGGTTGCGTGCGAGGGTCTCGTCGTGGGGGAGTACACTCCGCTTCAGATCAAGCAGACGATAGTCGGCAACGGCAGGGCGGACAAGAACCAGGTCACCTACATGGTCAGGACGATACTCGGGCTTGACCACGATCCCAAGCCAGATCACGCGGCAGATGCCCTCGGCGCCGCGATATGCCATGCCCACTTGCGCAATTCCGTTGAGAAGCGATATGCCGAGGAGCTCGCCAATTCTGATTCTTCGATGAGTGGCGAGGGCGATTCCAGAGAAGATTCAAAGGGCCGCGAAAAGCAGGACGGAGACATCTCTATGAGTCCGGCGGAAAAGCTGGCCGCGGCAAAGCTCGAGGTGGAGAGGGAAGCCCGAAGGGGCAAGGCCAAATCCGGTGGTCTAACCAAAGCAGACCTTGCCAAGCTCGGCATCTCATCGGGTTCTGCGGTTGGAACCGGCACCCGCCTCTCTGGATGGGAGTAGCAGATGATTTCTTTTCTCAGGGGCAAGGTGTTCTCCAAGAGCTCATCGAAAGCCGTCATAGATGTCAATGGCGTGGGTTATGAGGTCATGATGTCCTCGCGGTCGATCAACGCCTTGCCGGCGGTTGGAGACGACGCGATGGTATATGTGAGCATGCAGGTGCGAGAAGACGGGATTTCCCTTTTCGGGTTCATCGACGAGAGCGAGCGCTTTGTCTACGAGAAGCTGATCACGGTCTCCAGCGTTGGCCCCAAAGTTGCCATAAGCGCTCTGTCATCCTACCCGGCAGACGAGCTGATGCGGATAATATCAACTGGAGACGTCACGAAGATGACCAAGGTCCCCGGTATCGGGAAGAAAATGGCACAGAGGATAATTATCGATCTCAAGAATGCCTTCGAGGTCGCTCCATCCGGGGGGATCTTCGAGGAGGGTTCGGAGCCATCTGGTTCCTCGGAGGCGATGATGGCGCTCCTCTCCATGGGCTTCACCACGGAAGAGGCCGAGCTGGCACTCAAGGGATATACTGGGAAAGACGATTTGCAGGAAATCGTGAAGTACGCGCTCAAGCGTCTCGGAAGCGTGTGAGGAGAGGTAATTGGCAGATCTTGAAGAAGATAGCATCCTCTGGGAGGACGACGGTCTCTCCTCCAATTCCGAATCGGGAGAATACCGCTACACGCGCCAAGTGGACCCTGAGCTAAGCGACGAGGACTTGGGAATAGACCGGTCGCTGCGACCCAAGCGCCTGGACGAGTACATCGGCCAGACTAGGGTGAAGGAGAATCTCAGGGTTCTGATTGAGGCCTCGCTGCAAAGGCATGAGACCTTGGACCATATACTCTTCTCTGGACCTCCGGGGCTTGGGAAGACGACGTTGGCCACGGTGGTAGCCAACGAGATGGGCGTGAACATCAGGGCGACAAGCGGCCCGGCCATCGAGAGGTCTGGAGATTTGGCTTCCATCCTCACCAACCTCGAACCCGGTGATGTTTTGTTCATCGACGAGATCCACAGGCTCAATCACTCCGTAGAAGAGGTCCTGTATCCGGCTATGGAGGATTGCGTCTTGGACATCGTGATTGGGAAAGGACCGGCTGCCCGCTCGCTCAGGCTCGACCTGGTCCCGTTCACCTTGATAGGCGCAACCACCCGAACTGGACTTCTCACCGGCCCATTGCGCGACCGTTTTGGGATGGCCTTCAGGCTCGATTACTACTCCAACGAGGAGCTGACGGAGATCGTGACCAGATCGGCCAACCTCCTCGACGTTGGAATAGATTCCGATGGAGCATACGAAATCGCCAGGCGCAGCAGGGGCACCCCACGTCTTGCCAACAGGCTGCTCAAGCGCGTGAGGGATTTCGCCGAGGTGAAGGCGCAGGGCTACATAACTCGCGACGTGGCCCGAGAGGCCCTTTCCTTTTTCGAGGTAGACGAGCTGGGGCTAGATGTCATGGACAACAAGATCCTGGAAGTTCTCGCCAAGACCTTCTCCGGAAGGCCGGTGGGGCTCAACACGCTCGCTTCGGCGCTAGGGGAAGACCCTGGGGCCTTAGAGGACGTCTATGAGCCGTTTTTGCTCCAATGCGGCCTGATCGACAGGACGTCTAAGGGGAGAATGGCCACCAAGAAGGCCTTCGACCATCTAGGCGTTAGTTATCCCAGTGAGTTATCCTAATAGATAGGTATTGGCTGGCAGGTCTTATGCTTTGGGGCTGGGGGCCTCCTGCATGAGAATAAGCCTTTTCGTGGGCAAGACCGATGATTCGGTGGGATGACTATGCTTCAAAACGACTACATCATGAGAATGATTCTAGACCTTGCGATGATGATGCGCAGGGCGTTCAACCTTCCCGACAGGGACAAAGGAGATTGCACCGACGACATCGAGGCGGCCGTTGGCGAAGCGGTCAACATCGACCCGCATCTGTTCTTCTCACTCGAGCCCGAGTCGGCAGTGGCTCTCCTAGACATGGGTGACGTAGACGATGAGCTTGCCACATATGTCACTCGGGCGATGTTCTACGAGGCCAAGATTCTCGAGTCGGAGGGAAATATCACCACTGCCACATTGCGCAGACGCCAAGCCGTGGCGATTTGCAAGAAATATGGGGTCGAGGTCCCTCCGGATAGCGAGTCTGCAGAGGGCCTGGTCCAAGTGTTCCTGGACGTGCTCGATGATGCGGAAGCAGAAGAAGAAAAGGACTCCGAGAAAAAAGCAGAGGAAGGAAAAGAAGGAGACAGCCCGATCCATGGCGGCAACTTCTCCACCGTGAATGGGATACCGCTAGATAAGCTGAAATTCTGAATCTTTTCGTTCAAGGTCGAGTTTTTCTAAAAGCCGTGATTAAATAGTAGGAGTTGTCGGGAGTTCCGTAGCTCTGGGCAATTTGCCATTGCCATTCCGATACGAGAGAGACGGGGAGCAACCCAGTGGATGTATTCATTGTTATTTTGGTGATCGTCGTCGTGGTCATTTGCCTCTTCTTCGTCTGGAGGAGACTGAAGATGGGCAAGGACCCCGAGTATGCGGCAAGGATTGAACGCAAGAAGTCGCGGCGCAACCTAGAGCGACAGAGGAAGAAAGTCGAGAAGGCAGAGCTCAAGGAGAAGAGGGCGAAATACCGTGAGGCGATTGCCCCTGCCCAGTCCGAGCTCAACAAGGCCAAGCAGGAATACAACCAAAGGGTCAACAAGGCCGAGGATCTCCTGCGTCATGCCACGCACGATCATGACAAGAGCGTCCACGACCAGGAGAAAGTCATCTCCGACATCGCCAAGAAGTACAGCGACTACGTCTCTTCGCTGGGGAGCATGAAGCTCTACGTGGACAGGCTTCTCGTTGGAGACACGACCATCAAGATGAACACGACTTTCCGTGCCGAGGAGATGCGCGGAAGGGACATCTTGGACCACGGGAGCAGTCACAAGGAGTTCACTTTCCGAGAGGCTAAAGATGAAAAAGACGAACCCACCGAGGGCGGGTCTCTCGTTGGCGGCATCGGCACGCCGGCCATTTCATGGGAGATAATCGCCAGACCCGATTACTGCTACCTGTTCATAACTGGCACCGCAGTGGAATATGGGAGCAATCAGGTTGCAATCTGCGTCCCGCTCGATGACGACAATCTCGACCAGGGCGATGAGTTCATGAGGCATCTCAACGAAGTCTCCGACAAGTCAGAGCAGAACGCGAGGGCAAGAGAGAATGAAACCGCGGAAGCCCAGGCAAAGCTCGAGGAGATTAAGAACGACACAGCTGCCATAGATGCGGCTCAGAAGGCCCTCGACCAGGAGAGTGCGAACAAGGAGGCCATGATGGCCGCCCAGCTCGCCCTCGACGAGGCGAAGAAGAAGGCTTCAGAGGAGTTCGGTTACACTCCATAGAATCGTATAGCCGCCCGCAATACGCTCAAGTGCAGGTAAAATGCGTGATTTTGTCAATTGCCGCAAGTTGAAAGTTAATCATGTGATATTATCAGTGAGCGGTCAGATAGACCTATGGCTATGGCTGTTAAACGAGTAGTTTTGCAGTCAATACAGCTCTATGAGCAGGAAGAAAGGCAAGAAATGGCAAGAGGCAAAGTCAAGTGGTTCAACCCTGATAAGGGATACGGATTCATCTCCCGCGAGGACGGGGACGATCTGTTTGTCCATTTCAGCGAGATCCAGCAGGAAGGTTACAAGACCCTCGACGAGAATCAGGAAGTCGAATTCGATGTCGAGTTCAATGAGGACAAGGGCAAGTATCAGGCTTGCAATGTCCGCAAGCTCTAAGCAGCTGTAACATCCTTTGAGACTTTGAGGGGCGGCTCGAGAAGAGTTGCCCCTCTTTCTAGTTGTAGAATCGACGTGCGCCTTGCTTATTATTTAAGATTACGGCCAACGAGCCGAAGGGGTGATTGAGAGTGAAGATAATCTTGCATGCATGCTGTGGACCATGCTCTACGGTTCCTATTCGCGACCTCGGCGAGCAGGGTCACCAGATTATCGTTTTCTATTCAAATTCGAACATTCATCCCGAGGCAGAGTATATCCGGCGTCGTGATACCTGCGCCAAGTATGCAAGGGAAATGGGGCTCGAGTTCGTAGAGGGAACCTACAACCCAAACGATTGGGTGAACGCCATCGGGGACTGCCGAAAGTATGGTGTCGAGAGATGCCGCAGATGCTATAGGATGAGGTTCCAGGAGCCGGCGGAGTATGCTGCCGAGGTCGGCGCTGACGCCATTGCCAGCTCTCTCACCATCAGCCCATATCAGTTCACCTCGGCAATCAACGAGGAGCTGTCAAGCGCTGCCAAGGCCCACGGGGTTTTGGCAATCGAATCCGACTATCGCAGCGAATACAGGGATTCCGTGGTGTTGTCCCGCGAGGCCGGGATGTACCGCCAGAACTTCTGCGGCTGCATGTACTCGCAGGTCGAGGCACAGGAGATGCGAGATGCCGCCCGTGCGGAACGCAGGGCGAGGAGAGAAGTGCGCAGGCTCGCGAGGTCTGAGGGAATAACCATGGCATCTATGAAGCCAAAGCGCATCGAGGTGTCGTTGAGATCCGGGGAATTCGGGGGAATTTGATGCTGACTGAAGACTTCGACTACGACTTGCCGGAAGATCGGATAGCGCAATGGCCCTGGGAACCCCGGGACGAATGCAAGCTGATGGTCCTCGGTCGCAAGGACGGGTCAATCGAGCATCGAATATTCAAGGACATCATCGACTATTTCGAGCCAGGAGACCTTCTCGTTGCCAACGAATCGAGGGTCCTGCCATGCCGTCTCATCGGACGAAAGGCGGGGAGCGGCGGCCGGGCAGAGTTGCTGCTGCTCAAGCAGAAGAGACCAGATTTCGGTGATGGCTCCGCAGAATGGGAGGGGCTGGTCAAGCCCGGCAAGAGGCTGAAGCCAGGTGCGAAGATCGAGTTCTTCTCCTCTGAAGAGCAAGTGGCCGGAGATGACGGGGAGAAACATCCGGTTCCCGGCGCCGAGCCGGTCCTGACCGCCGAGATCGTCGATTGGTCCGAGGACGGGTCGCCAGGGGAGAGGCTCGTGAAGATCCAGTCCCATGTGGGAACTCTCGACGAGGCGATTCACAGGGTGGGAAAGGCTCCTCTCCCCCCATATATCCATGGTTACGATGGGGATCCGGAGCTATACCAAACTGTATATTCGAAACGCGAGAGCTCCGCAGCAGCGCCAACTGCGGGGTTGCATTTCACCACCGAGCTGCTCGACAGGATTCGGGACAAGGGCGTGGGATTTGCCACAGTCGAGCTGGAGATCGGGTTGGGAACTTTCCGCGCCGTCACAACCGAGCGGGCAGAAGACCACGACATGCACTCGGAGGTCTATTACGTCTCCCAAGAGACCATAGACCGCATAGAGGAGACGAAGCGAAACGGTGGCAGGGTAATTGCCGTGGGAACTACCTCCATGAGGTCCCTCGAGAGCGCTTGGGACAGCGAGCTCGGCAAGATCACACCACGTGATGGCGAATCGACGAAGTTGTTCATCCTACCGGGCTTCGAATTTCACGTCGTGGATGCGCTGATCACCAATTTCCATGTTCCGAAGTCCACGCTGATGATGCTGGTGAGCGCGTTCTCGACACGTGAGAACATCTTGCATGCTTACAAAGTCGCCATAGAGGAGAATTACAGGATGCTCTCGTTTGGCGATGCCATGTTGATAATCTAGGGGGTACGAGTGGGATTCAACTTCGAACTTGTGGCAAAGGACGACAAGACTGCCGCGAGGAGGGGAAGGTTCACCACCCCTCATGGGGTCATCGAGACCCCTATTTTCATGCCGGTCGGCACCAAGGCAACGGTCAAGGGAATTACCGTAGACGAGCTGCACGAGATGGGCGCCCAGATTGTGCTCTCGAACACATATCACCTTTCTCTACGTCCGGGCGCAGACCTTGTCCGCGAGGCCGGAGGTCTTCACAAGTTCATGAATTGGGACCGACCCATCCTCACCGATTCCGGGGGATTCCAGGTATTTTCCCTGGCCGATACCCTCGAGCTAGATGACAGCGGCCTGTCTTTCCGTTCCATCTACGATGGCTCGAAGCACTTCTGGACCCCAGCAAAGAACATGCAGATTCAGGAGTCTCTCGGCGCCGACATCATCATGCAGCTCGACCAATGCGCGGCAATAGACGTCGACCGAGATCAAGTTGCCAAGGCAATGGAGCTTTCAGCGAAGTGGGCTGGGGAGTGCGTGCGCGCACATCAGGGTCATCGTGATGAGCAAGCCCTCTTCCCGATAGTCCAGGGAGGCCTTCACGAGGACCTGCGATTGGAGTCGATCGAGAGGATTCTCGAACTCGAAGGCGAGTATGGGAGGCATCCCGGATTTGGCATCGGCGGATACTCTGTGGGCGAGCCCCATGAAGTGATGTTCCAGACACTTCCCAACGTGGCGGCGGCTCTTCCAGAGGACAGGCCCCGCTATCTCATGGGCGTGGGAAATCCAACTACACTGGTAAAGGGAGTGGCAGCTGGAATCGACATGTTCGACTGCGTCCTCCCAACGCGCACGGCAAGGATGGGCAGCGCATTCTCCAGCGGGGGAAGGCTCAACTTAAGGAACGCGAAATTTTCGAGAGATTTCGGGCCACTCGACCCCGGTTGCAGCTGCAAGGTCTGTCAAGGTTACTCGAGGGCCTACATCCACCATCTTGTAAACCAAAAAGAGATGCTCGGGGGAATTCTTCTCTCCTATCACAACCTCTATTATCTGCTAGATCTCATGTGCCGCGTGAGGGAATCCATCGAGTCCGGGGACTACAGTCGATTCCTCACGGACTGGATGAACTCACCTGCGGCAAATGACTACTAGTTGTTCTCACCGTGATATAAACTATCTTGGTTCGCGTCGGGTTGGTATTTTCCCGGCCCGAAGTGCAAAATTCAGTGACGTTCGTGCAATATCGAGATGGGAAGGCACATGGCAGACGAAGAGAGGCCTAAGGAGGAGGGCGCCGAAAAAGACGCCATGAATCCTGAAACCCCCGACAACGAGGCTGTCACCGCCGACGACCCGCCCGAGTCCGATTCCGAGGACAATTCCACCGAAAACGAAGAGGAAGAGATCGAGGCCGACGTCGAACCAGAGGCGGACGTAGAGAATCCAGGGGACGACGAGGCCGGCGAGCAGTCCGAATCGGGTGAGGACTCCGAGGGCGAGCTGAACGGTGATGAACCAGAGGCCAGCGAGTCTGAGGACGAGAAGTCCGGAGGCGCGGATTCCGAGGACACGTCGGGGGAGGAGTCCGAAGAGGATTCCGAAGAAACACCCGAAGAGGGCTCAGAGTCTGACGAAGATTCCGAGGTGAGCGACGAGTCCGAGGAAGAATCCGAAGGTGAGCCCGAGGAAGGCTCTGAGGAAGAGTCTGAGGATGGTGGCGAGCCCGACGAAGAATCCGAAGGCGAGTCCGACGAAGAATCCGAACAGTCCGACGAAGGCGACAAGGAGGCCGAGCCGGAAGGCGAGGCAGCCTCCGAATCCTCTGCGGACAAGAAGGATAAGAAGGACAAGAAGAAGGACAAGGGCAAGAGAAAAGAGCGCAGGAAGAACAGGAAGCGCAAGCGCCAGGCCAAGCACAGCCGCTTCGAGACCAAGAAAAAGTCCTCATGGAAGAAGGTCCCCGTATCGCTTCTGGTGCTTCTCGCGGTTATCTGCGTTTACTCTCTGTTCATGTTCATTCCCCCTCAGGAGAAGATCAACCAGGGCCTCGATATCCAGGGAGGCGTTTCGGTGGTCATGACGGCCACCACGACCTCTGGCGAGACTCCGACAGACGACCAGATGGAATCTGCGGTGGCAGTTCTTCAGAACAGGGTCAACTCTCTCGGCGCGTCCGAGGCCACTGTTCAACGCCAGGGCACCAATCAGATCCTCGTCCAGATTCCTGGAATCGACGATCCTGAGGCCGCGTTGGAGACGATAGGACAGACCGGATACCTCGAGTTCGTCAATGTCGCCGACATCACCGACGAGGAGACGCGGACATTGATTGAGTCTGGTTATACAGGCATGGAGCTGCAATCTGGAACGTACGAGGCGATTTTCGACGGGTCCAACATCACCGGCGTCACGGTGGGATTGGAATCCGAGGTCAGCTCTTATTACGCCGTCAACCTCACCCTCGACAGCGAGGGGACTGCGGCTTTTGCCGAGGTCACACAGGAACTTGCTCCAACAAATGGCCAGGTTGCAATCGTCCTTGATGGTGTCGTTCAGTCTGCGCCGGCGGTTCAGTCTGAGATTACCAACGGCCGTGTGGCCATTACCGGAAATTACACCCTCGACGCTGCCAACAACCTCAAGACGATTCTGGAATCCGGCTCGCTGCCGGTTACGTTGACTTACTCGCAATCTCAGGTCGTTGGGCCGACGCTCGGACAGGATTCACTGTATGCGGGCCTCGTCTCCGCAATCGTGGGTATGGTCATCGTCATCCTCTACCTCCTGTTCTACTACAGGGGCATGGGCACGCTCACCGCAGCGGCAATGATCATTTTCGGCGTCCTCTACCTCGGGCTACTCGCGACGTTGTCCGCCATGGGATTGTTCTCGCTATCGCTTTCCGGCATCGCTGGAATGGTGTTGACGATAGGAATGGCAGCGGACTCCTCGATTCTGGTCATTGAGAGATTCCGCGAGGAAATCAGGATGGGGAGGTCGATCAAGGCGTCATCGATCAGCGGCGTCAAGCACGGCATCCTCACTTCGATCGACGCCGACATCGTCACGATGGTCTCCGCGTTGTCGCTGTTCTTCTTCGCCAGCGGGTCGGTCAAGGGGTTCGGCCTCACGCTGTTCTTGGGAATCATCTGCGACATTCTCACGATGATCCTGTTCAAGGCTCCCGCCATCAGGCTGCTTGCTCCGAAGGTAATCGCCAAACATCCAAAGTTCTGGGGTGTTGACGAGGACTTGGAGGAAGCCGTCGAGCACGGAGAGGTTCAGAGAGGAGGGGAAAATGGCTAGGTATTTCAAGCATGACCTCAACATCTTGGGTTGCAGGAGGATATTCTTCACCATCTCCCTCATACTGATCATCATCTCCGTTGGAGCTATTTGCATCAGGGGAATCAACCTGGGCATTGAGTTCCAAGGTGGAACCAACATCACCTTCAACAACACCGGCGACATCACCATCGAGGAGATGCGCTCGGCGTTCGAGGAAGTCGGAGTCGATGCCGCTACCATCCAGACCACCAGCTCTGGCTCCAGCAACGGGTTCATAGTGCGCACGAGCGAGACAGACCCCAACACGGCCGCTTCGACCGCCCTCAAGGTCGCAGAGAACCTGGCGCTTCCGGACACCTCATATGAGGTGCAGACGATTGGACCCGACTGGGGTGCCAGCGTCATGCAGTCGTCCCTGATAGCATTCTTCATAGCGATCATCGCGATCATCATCTACATCTCGATTAGATTCGAATGGAAGATGAGCCTCACGGCAATACTCGGCCTTCTCCACGACCTCACAATCGTCGTCGGCATTTATGCCCTGTTCGGGCTGGAGGTGACGCCTAACGTCATCGCGGCAATTCTGACGATCATGGGTTATTCGTTGTACGACACGGTGGTCTCGTTCCACAGGATCAACGAGAATGCTTCGCCCAACATGCACCATTCCTACATCACGATTGCGAACCATTCCGTGAACCAGGTGCTTGCCAGGACGATCAATACCACATTGACTTCTCTGATCCCGGTTCTCGCAATGCTGTTCTTCGGTGGAGATACCCTGAAGGACTTCGCTCTGGCCATGACGATCGGATTGGTCTTGGGCTCCTATTCGTCCTTTGGAATCTCGGTGCCTATCTTCGCCCTCTGGAAGTCCCGCGAACTGGTCTACGCAAGGCTCGCGGTCAAGTATGGCGAGGGAGTTGGCGATTTCAGCGACGAGCGTCTAACCGACATCGACGTTGACACCAAGAAAACCGCGCGTTCTGATAAAAGGTCCGACAGGCCTTCGGGTGAGAGAAGCTCGGGAGGAAGTTACTAACGGGCGGAATTCCCAAGTCGAGGTTTTAGAGTAGATTGCCCCAAGCGGTTCGACTTTAGGGTTGACAAAAAACGGTGTACTGCAGGTTCCCGTTGCCGGCTGGCAGCGGGAACCTCTTTCTTGGGCTGGCGTTTGCAGCGCTGGCACTGCGTGCAAAATGCGCTGATTTATTGGGCTGGCGTTTGCAGTGTTTGCGCAGCGTGCAATATGCGCTGATTTCTTGGGCTGGCGTTTGCGGTGTTGGCGCAGCGCTGATTTATTGGACTGTTGATGGAGCAATGGTGCTGTGTGTTCAATGCAGCAGCCCACGCTCTCGGTCTATAACACCCTATGGTCCGGCAGGTTTTTCGATTTCTAGCGCCCCATGCAACAGCAGGTCGCTTTCCTTCTATGCAGCGGCAATGTTCTCGGTCTCCAGTGCCGCCTCCCTGTCGATGGCATCTTCACCGTTGGCAATACGCGCGTTGAGCTTCTTGAGATCTCTGGACATCACGATCATGGATATCGTCGTGGAAATTGCGTCCACAATCGGGTAGGCCCACAAAATGGATCCGACGGGGGAAATCCCAAACATCATCGGCAGGACAATCGGGCACAAGATCATTATCGGCACCAACAGGAAGATCTGCCTCAAGAGAACCAGGATGTTGGCTTTCAATGCCTGGTTCGTCGCCATGAAGTATGTCGACGAAATGATTCCGTATGCCGCTAGCGGCAATAGACAGGTCATCACGCGCAACGTGTACGCTGCGAAGCCGAAAACCTCGGGAGAGAGATTGAACAGCGTGAGCAGCGGGTAGGGCCATACCTCGACGATAACCGTGACGATGAGCAAGCCGACAAACCCGATGTTGGAAGAGGTCCAGAAGCAGCTCTTCAATCTTCTCAGCAATCCTGCTCCGTAGTTGTATCCGAGAATAGGCTGTGCTGCCGCAGAGATTCCGACGATGATCTGGAAGATGATGTTCTGCACCCTTCCGGATGCTCCGAATGCGGCCAGCGCGCCGGTGCCAGTGATTGCATCCATGTCTCCGTAATGGAGCAAGAGCTGATTGACGAGTATGCTCGTGATTGCCATCAGGGCGTTCATGAAGAAGCCCGCGAGGCCAATTCGAAGGATATCCTTGACCATCGCGCCTTTGAACTTCATGTACTTGAGCCTCAGCCTTATCGTGGCTTTCTTGCGCGCGAAGAACCAGAGGGTGAGTATCGTCGCGATTATCTGAGACAGCACCGTTGCCCAGGCGGCACCGGCGATTCCCCACTGGAACACGATGACCGCAAAGTAGTCGAAGACGATGTTGGCCAAACTCGCGAAGATCATGAGCCCCATTTGCACGTTTGGAGACCCGGCGGTTCGGATGAAGTTGCCGATTCCCCCAGAGAGCCCGTTGAATATGAAGCCGATTATCATGATGGCCATGTAGGTCTTGGCGTAGTCGTAGCAGGCAGAAGTTGCACCAGAGATCACAAGTATCGGGTCTATCAATGGGAGGCAGATGCAAAGGACGAGGACGTAGGCCACGAACATCAGGGCGACTGTATTCCCCAGCGACCTCTCTGCTTCGGCGTGCTTTCCCTCGCCCAGCCTGATAGAGGACAAGATGTTTCCGCCGTTGCCGATCAGGGTGTTCAACGCCATCGTGATCGTCATGAATGGCATTGAGACTGCCGTTGCGGCAATCCCGGCGTCTCCAACGCCAATGCCGATGAAAATTCCATCGACAAGTCCGTACAACGCAACTACGATCAGTCCGGCAATTGACGGCAACGAGTACTGAATCAACAGTTTCGTCATTGGGGCGGTACCCATCCTGTCGATCTTGGAAAGGTCTGCTTCGCTCTCTTCTACTTCCTCGACTTCAGCATTCAAAATACATCTTCCCCCGTTTACAGAGTTTTCATTGTGCGCTGGGAATTAAATAGCCTCGCTTTCGATGTGCATAAAGAATTAATGCCTCAAGGTTGTTGGACCTGAGGCAAAAAATTAGACATTTGAGACGAGCTATTTAGTGAAAATCCCGCCAGCTACGGCAATATCCCTTTCACAATCAAATTGAATTTGAGTTTCAAGAATTGGGGCAACCATGCGACAACGGGATTCCCTGACGCAGGAGACAGTATATTACTTGGCTATTGATTAAAAAGGCTTTGCAGGTGAAAAAACTCAGGATGAGATTGGTGTTTCGGGAAACGGCACTTTATCAAGGGCGTGTCTATTAAGATATGGCTGGAATATTTGGCAATGATTGTGTTTGCTGGGGCTGGTCCTCTCGAGATTTACCTGCGGCAATGTCTGCGTCTAGTTTCTTCAGGCTCCTCAAGGCGACGATTACCGAGATGGTCGTTGAGATGGCGTCGACTATCGGGTATGCCACGATGATAGACCCAGTTGGGCCGATTCCGAATAGGGCGGGCAGCACTATCGGGCAGAGCAGAAGTGCCGGCACCAATAGGATGATCTGCCGCAGAAGCACGAGGATGTTCGCCACGAATGCCTTTCCAGTTGCCATGAAATACGTGGAGGCGATGATTCCATATGCGGCCAAAGGCATGAGGATCATCATGGTCCTCATCGTCCAAATCGCGAAGTCGAGGGTGAGGTCAGACATCGCGAACAGCGAGAGCAGCTGCTCTGGAATAAGCTCGGCTATGATGGTGACGGCCAACAGTCCCACAAATCCCACGTTGGCAGAGACCCAGAAGCATTTCTTGACCCTTCTGAGGTAGCGCGCTCCATAGTTGTATCCGAATATCGGCTGGGCTGCCATCGAGATTCCAATGATCACTTGGAAGAATAGGTTCTGAACTCGCCCAGCAGCTCCACATGCTGCCAGGGCTCCGGTTCCGGTTATCGGTTCCATCTCCCCGTAGTAGATGAACAGCCTGTTCAGCAATATGCTGGTTATCGCCATGAGCGCGTTCATGAAGAAGCCTGCAAGCCCGAGCTTGAGAATCTCCTTGACCATGTAGCCCTGGAGCCTCATGTTCCTCATGCGGAACCTAATCGTTGAGGTTTGCCTGGTGAAGAACACAAACGTCATTATTGCGGCGATGATCTGGGAAATTACCGTTGCCCAGGCGGCGCCGGCGATTCCCCATTGGAAGACCAGGACCGCGAAGTAATCGAAAACGATATTCAGACCAGCCGAGACGATCATGAACGCCATTTGGACGTTCGGCGAGCCGGCCGTCCTGATGTAGTTTCCAATACCACCGGAAAGCCCGCTGGCCAGGAACCCCACGATCATTATCAGGGTGTAGGTCTTGGCGTAGTCGTAGCAGGCGGGAGTTGAACCTGAGAGCACGAGAATCGGGTCAATCAGCGGAATGCAGATGGCTATCAGCAGGACATATGTGATGCAGATCATCATCACGGTGTTGCCGAGCGATTTCTCTGCTTCCTCGTGCCTTCCCTCTCCGAGCCTGATCGATGCGACGATGTTCCCGCCGTTCCCGATCAGGGTGTTCAGGGCCATGGTCACAACCATGAACGGCATGGCGACCGAAGTGGCAGCGATTCCCGCATCTCCGACCCCGATTCCGATGAAGATTCCATCGACGAACCCATAAAGTGCCGTTACGAGCAGTCCGGCGATTGCGGGCAGGGAAAACTTCAGTATCAGCTTCAGCATGGGCTCAGTTCCCATGCGGCTGATTTTCGACATGTCGGCGGTCTTCTGCTTTTTCCCAAGATTATTTGGTTGAGGAGCTTCGGGTTGCGCTGATTGGGCGTCTGTCGATATGTCTTCGCTCATGTTGAAACGGTCCTTGTCGTTTTGGTTCTTCGAAATCGTATGGGCATAGATAACGACACAGCAATCAGCGAGCGTGCTTGCTGCGTCGTCGATAATTTTGTGGTCGGGCAATCCTCCGTCTGAGAGAGGAAAATTCCTATTGGGCGTTATTGATTCTATTTGCCTGCAATACGAGAATCGGGATGATGCTCTTCCTTCGTGCCTGTCGGTATCAATTGCAACGCAATCGGTTAGCAAAGCTATTAATATGCAGATAAATTGGATGAAAAAGCGGAGGAACGCCCAATCGCGCTCCTCCGCTGTGAAGCTCCAAACTCAGGCCTTACGTTGCGAGCGAACCGAAAGGCGCTTCTGTGCGGAACTGTTCCAGAACTGTTGATAAGCCATTCGGCTCAGAACCGCTCCGGGAATTCGGCATTGAACCGCTCCGACAATTACTCCATGCCGTACTGCTTGAGAATCGATTCATATCCCATCAAGAGGTTCCTGGGCATCGCATCGAAGACCTCGTCCACGGTCCAAGGGTCTGGCTTTGTGATCGTCGTGCGCACGGTGGGCTCGTTGTGCCACTGAATCGTGTTGCCAGCGAGCGAGAACACCGAGCCCGTGACCTTCTCGGAGGCATCGGAAGCAAGCCAGACGAGGAACGGGGTGAAGAGCTCTGGGCCTGGGGTGTCCTCGTACTTGGGCACTGCCAGCGGAATCACAGAGGTCTCGAAGTCCTTGGTCTCGTCGGTGGCATCGAGCTCGTAAGAGGCGCGGGTGCGGGCGAATGGCCCGAATGCGTTGCAGGTGATTCCCTTGTCGTGGAACTCGATTGCAACGGCGCGGGTGAGTCCGACGACTCCCGCGTTGGCAGCGCAGTATTCGGCATGTTTGAACACATCGCCCATCATCGCACGCGATGTGGTGTTGATGATGCGTCCGCCATCTCCCTGCTCGAGCATGTATGGAACAGCATGGCGCATGACGTTGAAGTAACCCTTCGGCTTTACTCCGGTGACCCTGTCCCACATCTCCTCGGTCATCTGCTCGAACGGGCTGAACCCAAACGAACCGGCGATGTTGCAGACGATGTCGATGCGGCCGTAGGTCTCCACGGCGAAGTCAACGAGCTTCTTGGCGTCATCCCATTTGGCAATGTCTGCGAAGCAAGCTGTTGCCTCTCCGCCCATTTCCTTGATCGTGGCTGCCGTGGTCTCGGCATCTCCGGTGTTCTCGTCATGAACTTTCTTAAACCACTTCTTGCGTTCCTCGGAGAGCTTGGCGTAATCGTCCATGTTGAGGTTGTCGCCGTCGGCGAGGGGCTTGTCCTTGATTGGAGTGCGGTTGTTGGTGATGACCTTCGCACCTTCCTTTGCGAAAGCTATTGCAACGGCTCGTCCAACGCCCTGTCCAGAGCCCGTGACGATCGCGACCTTGCCCTTGAGATGATCGCCCATTGTGATTCCCCCTTCGAATTCCGTGGCCGTGTGTTACGGCCAGAATGTTGGCTTGCGCCCAATTTTGAGCACGTGTTAATTCTAGCCCATCTCTGCTTCGTCAAATTAGTCGTGGGTTGAATTAGCGAAAACCATGGGAGGATTGATGAAAACGAAAGTAATTTTTCCATGCCAGCATCGCATGTGCAGCTGCCGACGGCGGTTATTTCCCGGTCGAGCCCCTTGTTTGGCCTGCATATCGGCATCATCGTTGTATAATTTTCTCCTAAGTACGCGCTTTTCTTGACATTCTCTATCTGTTCGAAGGAGGGGAGAGCATGTTGCCACAGAGGTTTCGCGTTGGACGCCGGGCTTTTGCCTGTGTCATTTCCATAGTGCTCTGCATCGGTCTCTCCCCGGTTAGCTCGATTGCAGCCACATCCAACTCGAACAGCATGAAGGGCGGTCTCGAGGAGTCCGACCAAGGGGGCGGGTCTTCGGATGCCGAAGACTCGGCCGAAGACGGTTCCAGCGTCGAGGCGCTGGATGTCGAGACCACTGCCACGAGCTCCAAGATTTCCGAGTTGATGATCGGTGTCAGCACCAACAACACGATTCTGATAAAGAGCGACGGCTTCGGCTCTTCCTACAAATTGAGCGACGGCAACATCGATGGCACGGCCCCTCTGGAATTCGATTCCAACACCACCGAGTACACGCTGAGCTCCGTCTATGATACCGGGGCCAACTACAGTCGATTGAAGTTCTGTGTTTCTCCAGAGTCGTCAAACGCGACCATCACCCTCGACTACACGAGTGCCGATGGGACAACCGGAACGGAAACAATCACGGCTTCGAAATCGTGGTACAGTTCCGTAACCCCGTATTTCGATTTCCTGACTCCGGGAGTCAACAAGTTCAGCCTCACGGTCTCTGTGCCTGGAGCAGAGTCGACCGTCTATTCGTTCACGATTAACTGCATTCCCACGCTCAACAGCCTCTCTGCCAGCATTTCTGGCGAGAGTTTGAGTTTCGACAGCACCTTCTCCTCCAAGACCTTCGACTATTCGGTCAGCGTCCCGAGCGACGCCACCACGGTGGACTTTTCGGCTGTCACAACGGCATCCTCCAAGAACATGGGCAGCGACTATACGGTTACCTACAACGGGTCTACCTCGTCTTCGGTCGACATCACCGGAGTGGATTCGGTGGAGATCGCAGTTACCGCTGGAACGGGGGAGGCTGCTCTCACGAGCACCTACAATGTGGCGATTTCGAATTACACGTTGAAGAGCCTCGTCATCAACACTACGCCTGACAATGCGGTGGTCCAGGTCTACGACCAAGATGGGAATCTGGTCGAGCCCGAGAATGGCGCCTACAGCGGAAACTTCGGCAATGGGGAGTACACCTATACGGTCTCTTTGTCGGGTTATAAGACTGAGAGCGGCACGGTTCCAACAGACGGCGGGGCCCTCGACATAGTCTTGGAGAAAGTCGAATCATCTCACGAAGAGGTCGATGCGGAATGGCCGAGCTACCGTGGCGATGACTCCAACATGGCGATCGTCGACATCGAGACCCCGACTGGCGCCGACTCTACAGAACTGTTGTGGGCAAAAGGTTTTGGAAGCAGTGATTGGAACAACGCTCCCACACCCACGTCGATCATAGACAATTCGCTCGTGACGGTTTCCGGCACCCACATCTACAAGCTCGACCTTTCTACCGGAGAGGTCCTCGCGTCAGGCACCACCGTCAGCTCCCCCAACTGGGGAATGATCCAGCCGGTATATGGAGACGGAATGATATATGTCTGCCTTTCCGGAGGAGTGGTCCAGGCGTTCGATGCCCAGACGCTGGAATCGGTCTGGGTTTACAGGGACCCGCTGGGAGGGCAATCCGTCAGCCAGATCACCTACAGCGATGGATACGTCTACACCGGTTTCTGGAACAGCGAAACCTCTAACGCCAATTTCGTGTGCATCAGCGTTACCGACGAGGACACGAGCAAGACCGATGAGACCAAGTCCGCGACATGGACGCTCACCTCTAAAGGAGGTTTCTATTGCGATGGGGCTGTGGCGATAGGGGAGGACTATATCGTCGTCGGGACCAGTGATGACTCCAGCTCAAATACCGGCAATTCGAGGCTGCTGTGCTTGGACAAGGTCACGGGCAAGATCGTCAGCAGCCTTGACACCGTGGGAGACATCCGATGCTCCATCGCATATGACGAAGAGTCTGGCAGGGTCTGGTTCACGAGCTCCTGCGGTTATCTATATCGCGCCGATATCGATACCTCGACCGGAGAGCTCTCCAACTTAAAGTCGGCTAACCTGGGCAGCTACACCAGATCCACCCCGGTTGTATACAAGGGGACGGTGTACCTGGGAACAGGCGGCTCTGGCGATCAGTTCAAAGACGGCTACTATGTGGGGTACGACGCGGAGACTCTGACCAAGAAGTTCTCGCTCAAAGCCAAGGGCAATGCCGGCGGCACGTTGCTGCTGAGCACCGCCTATGAGAGCGAGGGCTACCTCTACCTCTATGGGACATACAACAATACACCCGGCGGGATATCGATGATAAAGGTCCCCACCGACGGAGGGACCCCCGAACTCATTGAGCTCTACGATGCCAGTGCTCACCCGGAGTACTGCATTTCGAGCATCATCGCCAGTTCATCTGGAGTCCTCTACTACAAGAACGACTCCGGCTACATCATGGCAGTTGGCGAGGTGAGTGCTGACTCCGTGGAGAGGCTGATCGACAATATCGGCGAGGTCACGATCGATTCCGGTTCGGCGATCACGGCTGCCCGCAACGCCTACGATTCCCTTTCCGACACTCTCAAATCAGAGGTTTCCAACTACAGCGACCTAGTGGCTGCCGAGAAGGAATATGCCGAGATTGTCGCAGACATAAACAAGGTCGAGAACGCGATAGAAGCTCTGCCAAGCCCCAACGACCTCAAGCTCTCGGACGCGTCGGCGGTGAACGCCGCGAAGAAGGCATATGATTCGCTGAGCTCTGAGGAGAAGGCGTCTATTTCCGACGAGCTGGTGGCAAAGCTCAATTCCGATATCAAGAGGCTGGCCAAGCTCGAACTCCTGGCTTCTGCATCTTCCAGCACCTCGTCTGGGTCTGGCACCAGCACAACGTCTGGAAGCACTGTCTCCACCAGCAGTGTTGTTGCAACCACGGTTTCTGGGGGCAGTATCTCCGAGAGCGCGGCTTCTTCCAAGCTCACTGACGAGGCCACGGGGTTGGTGCTGGTTGGTGCACAAGATGGTGCCAGCCTCAAGGTGACCCAGATCGAGTCGGGCGAAGACGTTTGGCAACAGCTGGCCGACAAGGTCGGTGGCTACGACATCATCTCGTTCTGGGATATCTCGCTCGTGGATTCAGATGGGAACGAGATAGACGACCACTCCACGATGTTCTATCGTATCAAGGCTCCAGACACCGAGGGATATCAGGCCCTCTCGATAGCTCGATACAACGACAACGGCACCGTCGATTACATAGAGTGCAAGGTCGAGGATGGGTATCTCACCTGGTCCACGACCGGCACCGGACGGTTCGCCCTGGTGGGAAGTCAGTCGCCCTCACAGGCGCTCTCGGCCAAGCTCCCGACGGATGGCAGCGGATTCAACATCCTGCCATGGGCAATTGCAGGCTGTGTTGCAGTTGCCGCGTTGGTGATAGTGCTTTTCGCGAGGCGCCGTAGAGACGACGAGGCTCAAGGTGAGCGGTAGAGTTGGACGAGCCTTTTTCCAGATATCATCCGGCAATAACGTTTCTCTTCTTCATCGCGGCGATAGTCTTTGCGATGTTCTTCGTCCATCCTGCCTATCTACTCGCGGACCTGGTTTTCGCCTGCCTCTTCTTCCTGCTGATCAAGGGGTCCTCGGGACTTAAGTTCTTGGGCGGGATGGCAGTGCTCGTGGTGGTTCTCACTTTCTTGAACCCGCTTTTCAACACCAGCGGCCCAACCGTGCTCTTCACCTATTTCGGAGGACGTCCATACACTTTGGAGGCGTTGCTCTATGGGCTGGCTATTGCGGTGATGTTCGCCACGGTGCTGATCTGGTTCGCGTGCTACAATGCCACGATGTCGAGCGACAAGTTCATCTACCTCTTTGGCAAGTTTGCCCCGTCGGTATCGCTGGTGCTCACGATGGTGCTCCGGCTGGTCCCGAATTACAGGCGCCAGGCGGACAAGATATCCAGTGCCCGCATGTGCGTCGGGAAGTCTCCATCCGAGGGACCTCGCAAGGAGAAGCTGGGCAGTGGGGTCACCGTCTTGTCTGCCATG
>JBMNUL010000021.1:0-22606 GCA_050946255.1 Coriobacteriales bacterium
ACATCATGGCGAAGGAGATACGATAGTCATCTTAGTATTGGAAGGGATGAAAGATGTACGCAGGGAACATGGTTGGAGAAACGACAGTGGAAAAGGTGCCTGATAAAAGAGCTGGAGGCAAACTTGGAGTTCTGGCAACTTTCGTGGTCGCAGTGGCGGTATGTGCCACATTCGCCCTTGCAGGTTGCTCTTCTGCAAAGTCTTACACGTTCGACGTGGAAAATGGCGTGAGCATGAAGGTCCAGCTTGACACCTCTACCGGTTACGATCTCTCTGAGGATAACGGGAACTTCTACATCACCAAAGACGGCAACACTGTCGCGACCGGCTTCTTCATTGTCGAGGAGGGGTGGGACTATTACACCAATGCAATAGACACCGGAATCGATGATGGTTCTGTCGTGATCAACAGCGACACCAGGAGCTCGGGTGAGAACGAGGTGGAGATTTCTTTCCAGGTTAACAATCCTGATGGAACCGTAGAGTACAACCACATCGTGTACTTCCAGGATATCAAGACCGGAGCTGCAATCGGCTGCGTGACCTCTCAGGCCGAAGCGGATGAGGTCTACGGTCTTCTCACGATTTTCGTCGACCAGTAGAGCGGAAAGGCGACTTCTCGTTTGGCTCGGTAACCGCACGTGTTGACGTGCAATATGCCGGGGAACAGGCTAGCGCCACTGCGTGATCTCAGTGGTTGCCTGGCTTTAGAGGTTGACCGGAATGGTTGATCTCCCTCTCTTGCCTGCCTTCTGCTATCTCACGAGAAAACTCGCAGAGCAAAGTCCCCCGTTGTCTAGCGATATGACCCCGCCTCTGCCGAGTCTGCAGTAGAAGCCCGCAAGTTTTCCGTCATATATGAAAAATCCAGGCATAGACTCCCATTCCTGCACTTCGCAGGGGTGGGAGCTATCAGTTTCGGAGTCCACGATTCGCACTTTGGGAGGCTTGCAGTATTCTTGCACGACATAGCCTGAATCTAGCTTCTCATTTGCGATCTGCTCCCATTCGGCAGAATCGAAGCTCACCCCCGGATATACTCCGTGCGACCCATAGTCGTCCATGGGCTTCAGGATCCAGCTGTTCTTGTCGTCAAGCACATCGGAAATTTTTGGATTTCGCATTTGACTTGTGAATGGGTACGTTTTTGGGAGATGCGCATCCACGAAGTTCCGTTCCCCTTCGGTGAGGAAATCATTGCGGGATTCGTCGAACAGTGCCACGTTGACCATCTTGGAGTGGGCAACTGTGGTTCTGAAATGGCCGATTACGCACACGCTGCCCTCGAGCATTGCCTCGATCAGCCCGTTGCATTCTCCTTCGTGTTGCACGACCTCGCTAGTGACCGCCCTGCGGTAGACGGCGTCTATTCGCTGCCCGTCGTTTCGATCCCTGAGGTGCTTTCCGTCGAATTCCAAGTCTCTTATATCGACGAACCTTGCAGGAACCCCCGCACGCTCAAAGGCCTGGATGAACCTGTTGAAGTCGCTGAAGACACCGCTCTCGCGGAAGTCGGTAACGCAGACGGTGGGATTCTCGACTGCACAGGGATCTTGCCGGTAGATGCGCATGAACGTCTCCACCCAGGAATCGAACAATTCGAACTGCTCTACCTTGTGCCTTGACGAGAACTCTCCGAATGTTCTCCCGTGCATGAGGGCTTGCCCTATCTCAAAATCGCGCGACATGGCCCCGCTGCCATCGGTGTTGAACTCGCAGAACTTGTAGTCGCGGGTGCGCTCGTCCATGAACAGGTCGAATCTCCCGATGGGGAGCAGCTGATCATATCCACAGGGGAGGAGTATCAGCCTCTCCACCTCGGGTGGGAATCCGAAGAGCTTGCGGTATTCTGGGTCATCCAGATATCTGCGTATAACCTTGCAGAGTATCCCATGTGCAATCTCGGCTTGAGAGGAGAGGAAGTCCACGTCGTCTTGCGAGAAGAGGTAAGGCACATATGGAAATCTCACCGGATCGCCATGTGCAGTCACATCGGAACTGCCAATAAGCTCCAGCGCATATCGCCTTCCCTCGACGTCACCGTCGAGAGACTCGATGATATCGATGTACTCCTCGCGCTCCGTTTTCATTTGTTCACCGCCGGTTCGGCATGTGTTTCACGGGTTGCCGCCCGTCCATTCGAACGCCGCTGATGCTAATTTCTCCAATACAGTTTTGTGGTGCTGCTAACATTGTACGGGCTTGAACGTATCTTCGGAGGCACTATCCTTTCGCCTAGTGCTCTGCGCTTCCCGTTTTGGATCTGCCTCTTAGAATTCGTTGCTGCACACACGATTTACTTACTCGAGGACCGCGGCACGTAAAATCCTTTACCGAAATCATTTGACGTGCTTCAGCAGACCGAGATAAAAGATGGCTGGGGACTGCTTCGATGACCACTGATATCAGCACGACTGTTTCTGGGATAGAGGTTACGAGACCCAACTCCACTGGGCATAAAAAGCGTATCGCGTCACTCGATGTCGCCAGGGTAATTGCAATAGCCATCGTCGTATTCGTCCACAGCGTCGAGATGATCTACGGCTTCAGGGATCTGATACCAGAACATACTGCCCCGCTCGATTATTCGATCATGCACTATATCGGACGGCTTGGAGTGCCGCTTTTCCTTTTTATCACCGGAGCTCTTATCCTCCGCAAGCCGATGGACACCACGTCGGATGTCTTCAAGTTCTACAAGCACAATCTCATCCCGCTGCTCGTGACATCGGAAATCTGGATCGTCATCAGCAACATCTTCCTCTATTTCTTCTACCACCAAGCTGGGGCGGAGGCATGCTTTGCCAACGGGGACCCGTTCGATTTCGGCGAGCTTCTGAGGCAGATGCTGTTCGTCGACCTCGTGAATCTCAAGCAATGGTGGTATATCCCGATGATCATAGGGATATACGTCGTGATGCCCTTCCTGTCGTTTGTCGTGAGGAATTTCCCACCGAAGGCCATGAGCGTGCTGATAATCATCTCGATTTGCGCGTTCTTCGCCCTTCCGACATACAACCTATATGCGGGCTATTGGGGCTGGTACGTCGTGCCCTCGTTCTATCTAGAGACCAGATTCTACGGTGGTGCATACGGCACTTTCGTGATCCTCGGTTACTACTTGCAGCAAGGCATGTTCAAGAAGGTGAACGTCTGGATATGGGTTGCGGTCCTCATAGGGTCTGCCGTGATGGGAACTATGGCTGCAACCGACGGATTCAGAATCTGGTACGACAACTTCTGGATTCTTCTTTCCAGCATAGCGTTGATGGAGATCATCTTCCGCATAGACCGCATCCACTTCAAGGAGAAGCCCGGTGTTCCAATGAGGATGGTCTCGTGGGTCTCCAGGACGACGTTCGGGATATTCCTCATCCACACGATGCTGATGTACCCGTTGTACACACCGGTAAAGGCCATTACCGATCCGGTTCTCGCGACGTTTGCGCTTTTCGCGCTCACGTTCCTTGCCAGCATCGGTGTGACGAGCGTCTTGGCGGCCATCAAGCCGGCTAGGAGAGCCCTGCTCGACATGAAGTGATGATCCGTGCGGGCCATATGCGTTGTCAGCCTCGGCCACCTGTCGCTCATCGAGATTCCAATCGGGCCTCCGGGCGCACAACCCGCAATGCCAGCTTCGGCCACCCATCGCTCATCGAGACGCCCATCGGGGCCACGGGCGCACAACCTGCTATGCCAGTCTCGGCCACCCATCGAACGTCCCTGCATCAGCTAGAGTCAGATGTGTGCCACTTGCGATGCCAGCTACGTAAGCTTTTCACCATAATGTATTAGTTTAACGAAAGCTTGACATCTATTTTACGAACTGCCATTACTCTTTTTCGGAGCCACCTTTAATGTGGAATAAAGTGTGCATGTGAGTTTGGTGCCGATAGTGGCGATGCGGGAATGGTGCATGGGGCGCCAATCCTAGTTAGGAGCTGCAATGGAAATCGCAATTGCTATCATCGTAATAATTCTAGTGATCCTGCTCTTGAAGGCGACGTTCTTCATCGTGCATCAGCAAGAAGTCGTCATCATTGAGCGTCTTGGAAAATTCAGGCGCATCGTGACCCCTGGATTCAAGGCACGTATCCCAGTGTTCGAGCATGTCGTGGCGAGGGTGTCTCTGAGGACGATGAAAGAGGGCTTCAAAATCGACGCCAAGACACTCGACAACGTGACCATCACCCTCGAGGTCTCGGCACAGTACCACGTTGACTTCAACAGGGGGAACTCCCCGATGGATTCTGGTATCTACCGTTCGCACTACACTTTGGCTCAGCCAATCGACCAGATGCACGACTACATCGCAGATGCACTTCGTTCCGCAATTCCCAAGTACACCCTCGATGAGGTCTTCGAGAAGAAGGACGACATCGCCCGCGATGTCAACCTCACCGTCTCGCAGTCGATGAGCGGGTATGGTTGGGTGCTCGTCAACACGCTGATCACTGGAATCGGTCTGCCCCCAACTGTCGAGCAGTCGATGAACGACATCAACGCCGCGCAGCGTCAGCAGCAAGCAGCGCAGTCTCTGGCAAACGCCGATAAGATCAAGAGAGTCACCGAGGCTCAGGCAGAGGCTGAGGCGATGGAGAAGACCGGACGCGGTATCGCCGCCCAGCGCATCGCCATTGCAGACGGAATCGCAGCATCTCTCGATACGATTCAGAAGTCCGGCGTGAGCATGCAGGAGGCCAACGAGCTTTTCCTCTACACTCAGTGGACCGAGATGATGATCGAGTTCGCAAAGACCGGGAGGACATCTACCGTGGTGCTCCCCGCAGATTTCGAGCAGTCCAGATCGATGTTCGACCAGATGCTCTCCGCTTCCGCTGCGCACGGAAACAGCCTGAATCCGAACATGGTTCCCAATCCTACCGGGCAAAGGTAAGGGATTAGGGGCAGGCATTTGCGCCGCTAGGTCAGCCATCGCGTCCGTTCCGAACCCGGCCGGGATGTCGCTTTTGAGATCTGGCGCTCCGGCAAAACCAACGCAAACGTCGAATATGAATTCATCGATGGAGCCTTCCCTTTCGGGATGGCTCCATTCACATATGAGTTCATATGTCCGATAATGTGCATAACAGAAGTGCAGATATATCAGAAAAGGATGTCGAGACAATGAAGATCACATATAACGAAGACCGAAATATCGTCGACGCCGTGCGAAAGGGAATCCTCAAGAAGGGCGGGCACTGCCCGTGCAGGCTCGAGGAGACCGAGGAGACCATGTGCATGTGCCAGGAGTTCCGCGACCAGATCGCAGACCCGAATTTTGAGGGCTACTGCCATTGCAGGCTCTATTACAAGGAGAAATAGGGCTGGTACCAGACCTAATAATTCACGGGCGACAAGGTGTTCAGCAAGGTCTCGACTTTGGATGACACCGCGTCTTTCCCACCGACGATGATGCCAGAATCAAACGTCCCACTGCTTAGGTAAGACTTGAGATTCGCCTCAGAGGTGCTCGAATCGTCTACGAGGAGAAGCGGGGCAAGGGAACCGCCTGACGCAGGTCCTGCTCCCAACGCATCGGGGAAGTTCTTTCCGGTTGCGACAACGAGCACATCTGAGAATGGTTGTATATTCAAATCGAATGCATATCCAGAGCCAAGCCCGCATTCCCAATTGACTATATTCATTGAAGTTTCGTATCTTGTCTTTCCTGCGATTTTCATATATGTGAAGCTGTCTCCGAGTGCGCTTTTCACCGAGTCGAAGTCCACGGCCTTGCTGCCACCCAAGACAAGGACCTTCTTGAATCCCCCGGATTTTATTGCAGCGACCTGCTCCGAATTCAGCTTGCCCTTCGACGCCAAGAATATCGGAGCCTTGTTCAAGAATGCAGCCGGGCCTATCGACAGCGAATCTGCGAAATTGTTCGCAGTGGTGATTATGCACATGTCACCCCATTGCTGCTTTCCAGCCTCATAGATTTTGGTAGCGGTTTCAATCCTGTCCTTGCCGGCTATTCGCTTGACCGAGGACACACCGTAAATATTGGAAATTTGATTTTTCACATTGTCTGATACCGCCGCTTCTCCACCGAGGATGTAAACGGTCGCATCTCCCGAATTCAGGCGCGTAATCTGGTCCTTCGCCTCCTTTGTGAGGCTCTTGCCGTCAGTGAGGATTATCGGGCAGAAGGACAATCCACAGAAAGATGAGCCGGCAAGTGCGTCCGGGAAGTTTTCCCCAGATGCGACGACGAGCGTGTCATAGCGAAAACTTGTATTGATGTTGGAGAGAAGTATGTTCATCGTGTCGTATCTGTTCTTTCCGGCAAATCTAACGAATTTTTGAAGTACCACTTTGATGTTTTTCCCTTGACAACTCTTGAGATTGTTGTAGGTGGTCTTGTTGCTGGCGTAGATCGTCATCTGGGTACTCCCCTGGTTGGCAAATGGGTTGTTCCCGTTGACGATAGTTACGTTACGGTCGGTAGAGGTTGGGAAAATGACCGTAGCAAGGTTCTCGCAATTTTTGAAGGCGTCTTTTCCAATTGCGATGTTCTTGCCAAAAATTATCGCAGTTTTGAGGTTGCCGCAATTGTAAAAGCACCTCGTCCCAATGCTGTTGCAACTGTATGGAAGCTCGATTATGGTGATGCTGCTGCAGTTGGCGAATGCCTCATCGCCCAATTGGGTTACTCTTTCCATGTAGCGGAAGTCTATCAGGCTGCTGCAGTTCATGAATGCGCGTTTCCCGACATTGGTCAGATCAATTCCTGAGAAGCGGACCAGATTTGTCGCTCCATAGAACGCCGAGTCGCCCACTTCGGTGACAGTGTACGGTAACGTGACGTTCTTTATCGTCTTGTTTCCTTTGAAAGCGTTCGGGCCAACTGCAGTGACATTGTAATTCTTCCCGTTCACGGTGATTGGTGATTGTATATCAAGTTCCTCAGAATTCCCGGTATAACCTGTGATAGTTGCCTCGGACCCATTAAGTGAATAGGTGACGCCATCGATGGTTGTGCTGCTCAACGGCGTTACCGACATTAAGCTATTCGCGTTCGAATTGGACTCTGCCGAAGACTCCTCGGAACTTGCGGTGGCCTCTTCGGATTTCTGTGATGATGTGGAAGTGGCTGCCTCTTCCACACTGGCCGTTTCCTCGCCATCGCCTGCGGATTCCAATGTGCAATCCCCGTTGGACGTGCCTGTTTCCCCAGATTCAATTGTGGGTTGGGAAGTGTTGGCGTTCTGCCCATCATCTGCAAATGCTGCAGCTGGAGAAAGTCCCATCGCCAAGGTTACCGAAAGAAAAACCGACATCATCTTCTGCTTGTTCAATTTGCGACCCCCCATCGCTTCTGAAAAGCTGAATACCAGTGCTCTGATTGCCAGTGCTAGATGTCAATTGAGATTCTAGTTTCCAAATGAATGCATTGCTGTTGATTCCAGAGTTCAATAGGTGGGAGATTGCCATAGTGCAAGTGGGGATGTATTGACCTGTCTACGAGTCATATGAATCTAGCTTTGGTTGAGAAGTTTCTGAATTTTTATCAATTGGGGCAGGGGCGGCTCGGGCTTGGCGACTGCCCGACTGGCTTGGCGGCTTGGGCTTGGCGACTGCCCGACTAATTTGGCGGCTGGGTTTGGCGACTGCCCGACTGACTCGTCGGCCCGGGTTTCGCTACTGTCCGACTGACTCGTCGGCCAAAATTTCCGCTCAATCGTCTATTAACTGATGTAAACGGTAATCCTGAAAAGAATTCTCGCGGGAGCGTACATGCTTTGGAATTATTCTCATATTAGAATTATCTATAAGAAGATCATTTCTCAATGTACTCTCGGTTCAATCCTGCAAGCTGGGAATTCGAAATAGTATCATGCGATGGTTCCACGAGCTTAAATGCCTTGGTGGAACATGCTTGAGAGGGGGGCTCTCATGTTCGAAGACCATGGATTCAAGATTTTCGGTCGTAAGCCTTCTCGCGTTTCCGCGAAAGCTGTCACATCTGTCTTTTTCTCTGTCGTGCTCACAATGGGAATGTGGCCAGGATCGGTCTTGGCGGAGACGACGGATGGGGGAGATGGCGCCGAGGAGGCATCCATTGGGTATTCCACTGAAGACACTGAGACCAGCTGGGATATCTCGGAGGCATCCGACGGGTCTGTGACAGCGTCTGTCACCAGCAACGGAGATGGCACCTACACTCTCTCCATCGAGGGAACTGGGCAGATGGCAGACTATACATCCGGAACCGAGGTCCCCTGGTATGCGGATTATGGCGATGTTGTCACAACGGTCACGATTGGCGATGGGGTCACAAATGTCGGCGAGTATGCTCTCGGTCAGGCGGCTCTCGAGAAGGTGACAGGGGGAAGCACTCTGTCGGTCATCGACGACCATGCTTTCGATGGGGCGGCGAACCTCGTTGCCATCGACCTCACCGGCTGCACCCTTACCTCCGTCGGTGCAAACTCGTTCGGCAGCTCCGCCGATGACATTTCCGTGGAGCGCTCGATCTATGTGACCGATTCAACTTCTGCCAATGCGGTCACCGAAGGGTTCACTTCAGACGCTCGCGCGAAGAACGCCCTCGCTGTTACCAACGGCGGGACCTATGCTTCCGATGCAGTGTTCGAGAGTGGAGCGCTTTCCAGCCCGACGAAGGAAGATTACACCTTCAACCGCTGGACCATCAGCGAGGACCTGATGTGGCCCACCACCTCTACTTGGAAACCAATGTACATAAACAACTCCTCCACGGTGTTCTATGCCAAGTGGTATGTGACCGGCACTGGCACAACGGAAGAGGGAACCACCTACAACGGAAGCCAGGGAGAAGACCAGACGGTCACGGTGCTTGATCTCGACGCTCTGCCCTCCACACTCAAGCCCAACCCAGATGTGCTCTACTACGGGTTCGACTCCGAGCACTACCTAAACAAGTTCCAGACGGCCTTCGATGGCTCTGAGAGGATAGTCTTCGCCTACAACACCGGCCGCGGTGGAAACTCGAACGGCGGCGATGGCACTTACCAGGTCATGCAGCAGATGCCGCATGTGAGCATCCTCGACTCGGAGGGCAACACCGTGGCAACATACGACAACGGGTCCGGAGACCTGAAACTTTTCAGCATCGTGTTCGATGGCGAAGATGGAAAGACAACGGGCGGATGGATCTCTGCATTCCGAATAGGGGTGGAGGCAGACATGCTCGAGGCTGGCACATATACATTGCGCTTCGACAAGTACCTCGGCACGAACAACGGCATGTCCTTTCTGGACAGGAACGTCGACTTCGAGTTCACCGTTGTGAATGAGGCAGACTACGAGCTCTCTTACACCCAGCTTTCCGACGGGACATACGCGGTGTCTGGAATAACGGCTAACTCCACCTCTGCTTTCAATGTGGAGATTCCCAGCACCTACAACGGCGTGGCGGTTACCGCCATTTCCGACTCGGCGTTCAGCGGGCAATCGCTTGTCAAAAGCATCACTGTTCCATCTTCGGTGACCTCGATTGGCGATGGAGCGTTTGCCAACATGGAGTCCCTGGAATGGGTGAAGGTGCTTTCTGAATCCTCATCGTCCCCTTCGTTTGGGGAAGGGGTGTTCACGGGTAGCGCCTCCTGCCTCTTATACGGATACGATGTGGCCGACACCGTGGAAGCCGCTGCAGGGGAATACGACAATGTGGAGTTCCGGCTTCTAGACGACGGGATCTACATCGATGGCACCGCCGTCACATCGGGCGATACCTACGAGATGACATCAGATGATACGAGCGCGTCCGTGCAGATCCTCAGCGGGGGAGAGGATGTTACCGATGACTACATCGGGTATATCTCCAACACCAACGTGGTCTCGCATGAAGCTGCGCTTGCAGACTACTGGAGCGATTTGACCGCGGTGGCCGATGGAGAGGTGAACCTTGTCATCAAAGACGCTGTCGACTATACGGAGCTCGCGACCATCAAGTTGAGCGTCACCGGTTTCGGAACCGAGGGCTCGACCGACCTTGTGACGAGCACAAGCGCACAGGGCAACGGCTGCACGATCAGGATAAAGGGCACGATGGACGACACGCTCACAGTCCATAATGCCGCATGGGACGAGACGGTGTCCTATCAGAACTACATAGTCGAGGAAATCGGTGCCGAGAACGCCACTTTCAAGATCAGCATCCAAGGGCCTGGGAGCGCTTGGAGTTACGAACGCTGGGACTGGGATACCTGGACCTCCGAGCATCTTAACTCCTATCTCAACGTCTACGAGGCGGACTCCTCTTCCAGTGATGGGCTAGGGGACCTGGTGGCGTCGTTTGATAACGGTGGGCTCTACTGGATAACAAACTCAAACAACTCAGACAACCTCGTATTGGGAGTTTCTCAAGGGTTGTTGCAGCCTGGCAATACCTATGTCCTTGTGGCATCTTCCGAGCTCACCGGGCACAACATCTCAGCTCAGCTATACGCCGAGGTGCACTGGACCTTCCAAGTCGGGCAAAGCGACATCTCCGAGATGGGAGCGCAGATCTCCGAGATATCGAGCCAGGACTACACGGGAAGTGCAGTCGAGCCGGAGTTCTCTCTCACGGTTACCACTCCCGAGTGCACACTCTGGAACGAGACCACCGAGAGCGAGTACGTTGCGCAAGAAGCCGGGGTCCAGACTCTCACCTCGGGCACTGACTACACGGTTTCCTATTCCAACAACGTCGACATCTACTACGATGGGGTCAGCTCCACCGACAGCGTTCCCACTGCGACAGCGACTGGAACCGGGAATTACAAGGGCACGGTATCTGCGACCTTTGAGATTGTCCGCAGCGATGTCGACGTGGACGATCTGCTGTCTGCAATCTCCAGCGCCAACTCCGCCATGGAGGGAGTAGAGGTATCTGAAGACGGCGATGGGCTGGACGACGGCACAGAGTATGCGTCGCAGGAGGATTTCGATACGCTGAACTCTGCAATCGATTCCGCCGTTTCGGTTTTGGAAGATTCTGCGAGCACCCAGGACAGCATCGACTCTGCCACAAGCACTTTGAATTCGGCCACATCGGCTTTCGAGTCGGCGATTCAGACCGTTAACACCGAACCTTCTGCATGGAAGCGTCTGAGCGGAAAGGACCGCTACGCGACGATGGCCAAGATCTTGGACGAGCAGTGGGCCGACGGGTCTGCGGAGACAATGGTGCTCGCCACGGGAGAAAACTTCCCGGACGCACTCGCCGCAGGGTCTCTCTCTGGTGTTCTCGAAGCACCGCTTCTCATCACTTCTGGGAAAACCCTTTCCGCTTCCACTAAGGCGGAGATAGAGCGTCTTGTGTCCTCCGAGGGCTCCAAGGTCATCATCATAGGTGGCGAAGGCGCCATATCTTCAGCCGTGGAAAGTGAAGTAGATGCAATCGACGGGGTGTCTGTGGAACGCATCTACGGCAAGAGCAGGGTCCAAACCGCGGAGAAGATATACTCCTATGTGGCCGACGATGACACGAACGGTACTTGGGGAGAGACCGCGATCGTGGTGTCGGGCGACAACTATCCGGATGCGCTGTCGGCCGCTTCATATGGATACGCTGCGAAGGCCCCGATATTCCTCGCCAAGGATGGAGAGATCGACTCCACCACCGCCACCTACATCAGGGACGGGGGATTCGACACGGTGCTGATAGTGGGAGGAAACGCCGCCGTGAACTTCAGTTCGGTGAGGTCTTCTATCGCGGACCCCTATGTCGTATATGGCGTGTTCTCGGGCAAGACACGCTACGAGACCTCCCAGCTGTTCGCGACCTGGTCGTGCGGGGGCACCGTGGACGGTGTGATCGCCACCTGTGATGTGACGCTCGGATACGATAACATCACGGTGGCCTCAGGCAAGAACTTCCCAGATGCTCTGGCAGCTGTGAGCCTTGCTGGTCCGAGGAAAGCCCCGATCTTGCTGGTGTCCACCGAGTCAGACTCCGTTACCAAGTCCGTTGTGGAGGGCAACTCCTCCGATATCGAGCAAGGATACATTGTCGGAGGGGCGGCGGCAATCCCAGCTGAGACAGAGGAATCCCTCAACTCTTACATCGGGTTGTGATCTGGCAAGGATGGGGTTGTTGGCTGGCAGGGATGATAGTATCTTTGCAGCTGTTTCCGGACATTCCTAAATCCCATGCCAAGAAGATAGCAGGATTTGGGAGGTCAACCGAGGGACACAGTCTTCATGCGCGGTATGCGAGAGAAGCGCATTGAGGTGAAGCAGGAAACGCATTGAGGTGAAGCAGGATAAACTCTCCCAATGAAAATATCAGTGGAACCGATGGATCATCGCGTCCGATCAGTGGATCAGTTGGAACATCGAGTTCGTCTAGAAGCCTCAGGGTCTCTTCCTCCCTGGCAGGCAACAGTGGAGGGCGTCATCGCACATGGTGGATGACGGCATGTGCGATTGTGCTCTGCGCCGTGGTCGCGTTTGCCCCAAGCCAGGCCATGGGGCTCACATGCACCTGCGATATTCCCGACGGTTCCGTCGATGTGAGCACATCGTATAGCTGCACCCTCGACTTCGACCACAACGTCACTGGTTCCAATTGCTGGGAGAACAACCAGAACAACATCTACATGATCGACAACAACACCGGGGCCCGTGTGCCCCTGGTGTTCACCAGAGATTACGATGAGAACGGGGAGCCGTACGGGGACAATCCAACCAACGACCCATACTTCCAACGCCAGCTCATCCACATCTCCGCACAGCTTGAATACAGCTCCTCGTATACCCTCGTGGTGGGAGCGGGGGTGAGACAGGAAGGCGGAGCCTATCTCGGGGAGGACATGACCTTCTCGTTCATCACCGCCGCCGACCCCAATCAGAACACGGACGATTCCGATGATTCCGATGATTCCGGATCAGGTGGCGGTACTGGTGGAGGCACCGGAGGAGGTAATGGCACCGGAACAGGATCGGGAACCGGCTCAGGCAGCGGAGGAGGGTCTGGTTCTGGCTCTGGAGGCGGCTCCGGTTCTTCCAACGGGACTGGATCCGGCAATGGTGGGAGTACCCAGTCCGGAGACAGCAGCGTCTCCTCCGGTTCGGTCTCTTCTAATTCCAGCACATCAGGGTCTTCGAGCCTTTCTACAGAGGGAACTTCTTCCTCGGTATCTACGGGAGGGTTGACAGATGCCCCGGCCGGAAGCGTGTTCCTCATCGCCAATGGAACCGGCGACCTCGGTGGAGGCGGAGGTGGCGGCGGGGGAGACGGCTCCACTTCCACAACAGTCTCGCAGATAGTAGATCAGCAGGTGCTGACTCCAACTGGCATTGTGTTGCTGATAATCATCCTCATCGTGATATTCATCTTGGGAATGACGAAGCGCAGGATCTGGTGGCATCGGCATACAAGAGGTAATTCGTCTGGGAGGGAAAGGCAATGACCAATGCCAGTCCGAGAGACGTGATAATCATAGGTGCCGGGATCTTGGGGTGCATGACCGCGAGGGCCCTGGCCCGGTACAAGCTCGATGTGCTCGTGGTGGAGGCCACAGGAGATGTGGGTTCGGGCTCAACGAAATCCAACAGCGGTCTCATCCAGACAGGGTTCCATGCCAGAGGTGGCAGCCTCAAGGGAACCAGCTGCGTGCAGGGCAATGCCCGTTACGATGAAATAGCCGACGAGCTGCAGATACCTTTCATCAGGTGCGGGGCTCTTCTCGTGGCGTTCCACGAAGAGGGGTTGGAGCAGATCGAGAAGAAACGCGACAGGGCATTCAAGAACGGTGCCGGAAAGCTGCGGGTGATTTCAGGTGACGAGGCCCGCGAGATGGAGCCCAGGCTCTCTGAGCGTGTGATAGCGGCCATGGATGCGCCCACCACCGGGATCATCTCCCCGTTCCAGCTCGTCCTCGCTACCTCTCGAAACGCAGCGGCAAACGGTGTGCAGTTCGAGTTCGGCTTTGAAGTGGAGAAGGTGGAGCGTGCCGGCAGCGGCTACCGACTCATTGCCAAAGACGGCAGGGAGGTAACGGCCAGGTACATCGTCAACATGGCCGGTGGGATGGCAGCTCCAATAGATGCCTTCGTCCACCCCGCGGACTTGGTGATCAAGCCCAGGCGAGGACAGTTCATCGTCTTCGACAAGCAGAGGGAGACCCCTGTGAGCTCGGACTTCAGGCTCCCGATCAAGCATGTTCTCTTCCAAGCTCAGGAACACGACGAGGGCGGAACATTGCTGGCCCCCACGGTCGAGGGCAATCTGATTGCAGGTCCCACAAGCGAGAACGTGCGCGGATTCTTCGACAATGCCACCACGGAGGAGGGCCTCGAGCATGTAATGCGCGTTGTGCGGAAGCTGATCCCCGACATGGAGATTGGCGACGCGATAACCGAGTTCGCCGGCGTGCGACCCAACATAGTCAACATCGACAAGGAGCTGAAGGACTTCGTGGTGAGGGTCTCGGCTCCCGGGTTCGTCAGCGCGCTGGGGATAAAGAACCCCGGCATGACCAGCTCGCCCGTGCTCGCCGATCTCGCCGTGAGCCTTCTAGAAAAGGAGGGGTTGCGGTTGGAGGAGGATCCCGACTTCGACCCCCGAGACCAGGGCAACCATCTCAAGCCCTTCCTGCAATGCAGCCCGTCCGAGCAACGCGAGATGCTAGAACGCGACGAACGCTTCGGACACGTGGTCTGCCGATGCGAGCAGATAACCGAGGGAGATATCCGGGCCTGCATGCACGAGCTCAACCCTCCCACCACTCTCGATGGTCTGAAGAGGAGGCTGCGCGTGGGCGCCGGCAGGTGCCAGGGTTCTTTCTGCGCGCCAAGGGCAGTAGAGATCATGGCGGAGGAGATGGGATGTTCCCCAAGCGACGTGCTGAAGAACGAGCGCGGGGGCAGGATGGTCGCCAGGAGGGTGAAGTAGCATGTTGGATGCGAGCAGGACCTCCTATGACGTGGTGGTCGTCGGCGCCGGTTCGGCGGGGATGGCCGCAGCATGCGCTATAGCTGAGAGCGGGCCCTATTCGGTGCTCCTCTTGGAACGGGAATCGTATTTCGGGGGAGTGCTCCGGCAATGTGTGCACGAGGGATTCGGGCTCTATTGCTTCGGGGAGTCTCTCACCGGTCCGGAGTATGCTCTCCGATGGAAGCACAGGATCGAGGCCGATGGGGTGCAGGTCGCACTTGATACCACGGTTCTGGATGTGCGCGAGGGAGATTTGGAATGTGCCGGGGATCGAGCCGGCGAGGCTGGCAAGGATTCCCTGGCGCAGGACAGCTCGGGTCTCGATGCCGAGGGCTTCCAAGAATTCTGCCAGGGCAAGTTGGAATCTGAGAAGGCCGCGCATCATCCTGGATTTCTGTTCAATGTCGCAGGGGTGCCCTTCGGGGGCGCGGCAACGATTCACGCAAAGGCCGTCGTCTGCTCCACCGGGTGCAGAGAGCGCACCAGGGGATCGATGCTGATTCCAGGTGGACGCCCATCTGGAGTCCTCACAGCAGGATCTGCTCAGTACATGGTCAACGTCGTCGACCAGCTTCCAGGTGACAAGGTAGTCATCTTCGGGTCTGGTGACATCGGGCTGATAATGGCAAGGCGCATGGTCCTCGAGGGGGCAGAGGTCCGCATGGTCCTCGGCCAGGAGGCCACTGGTCTCGTGCGGAACCACATCCGTTGCATTCAAGATTTCGGAATACCGATCCGATACGGGTGGGGCCTCGTGAGCATCCACGGCTTCGGCCGCTTGCAGGGGATAACGGTTGCCCCCATTCTCGAGGATGGCAGTTTCGACATGCAGCGCAAGGAATACGTCAGGTGCAACGTGCTGCTCATCGCATGCGGGTTGATCCCGGAACGTGAAATCCTGGACCATCTGGCAAGAGGCAGCGAGGCAGGGGACCGTACAGGCGATTCCGGAAGCGAGCCGGCTGGGAGCGATTCCGGCAATGCCGGTGTATCCGGCAGCGATTCAGACGACTTCGACGGCGGTCTCAGCGGTACCGTCGATTCCGGCGAGTCAGGAGACCAGGGCGGGACAGGTGGTCCCAGCATGAACGGCGACCTTGACGACGCCGGAGGTCTAGGCGGACCAGCCCTCAGCCTCTCGGAAAGATACCCGGGCGTGTTCCTCTGCGGTAACGCTCGCGAGCCTCACGACCTCGTGGACCAGGTTTCCCAAGAGGGCGCTAGGGCTGGGATCGAGGCGGCGATGTACCTCTCCGATGAGCTCGGTATGCCGGCTCCGAAAATCTCCGAGGATTGGAAGCGCTTCATCGACATGAAAATCTCCGAGCCTCACGGCAGGATGCGCGAGATTCACGGAGAGCTCGCTCCCGGTGACCAGAGGATGGTCTGCACCGAATGCCCGACAGGTTGCGTGATGGTCGTGCACCCTGACCTCACAGTTGAGGGGAATGCCTGCAAGCGCGGCAGGGAGTTCGCACTCAGGGAAAGGGAGCATCCCATGAGGATGTTCACTGGAACTGTGAGGATAGATGGTGCGGCGGGAAGAGTGCTTCTTCCGGTTCGCACATCCCGTGCTGTTTCGAAGGACTCGCTGCTGGATATCGCCAAGGCATGCAAGAAGGTGAGGGCACAAGCTCCGCTGCGCGCTGGAGATGTCGTTTGCGAGAACATAGCGGGAACTGGTTCTGATCTGATTGCCACAGACGATTGCAGTGCCGAGAGGTCTTCCGATTCCAGGGGGAGCCTATGACAGTTGAAACCCATCAGGGCAGGGCTGGAGCCGGCAGATCGCGACGCAAGACGGGGCTGGCGATGACGCTCATAATCATCTCCCCGTTCGTGTGCGTGCTCGTGGCGATGTGCTTCGGTCGTTACGCGGTTTCGATATCCGATGTGCTCGGCTCTATACCCCTGGCTTTCCAGACCCTGGGCGCAACGATCTTCGACCCGTCCTCTCAACCGGTCCTCACGACTTCCCAGACGCTCGTGATCACCTCGCGGATGCCAAGGGCGCTGGCTGCGGCGGCCGTGGGTGCGGCTTTGGCAATTGCAGGCGCAGCGTTTCAGGGGGTGTTCCGGAACCCGTTGGTCGATTCCGGGATGCTCGGTGTCTCCAACGGCGCCGGTTTCGGAGCGGCACTCGCAATCGTCTTCTTCGGCGGCGGGGCGATGATATACCCGATGGCCTTCTTGTTCGGCGTGCTGGCCGTGGCCCTGAGCTACTGGATTGCGCGTGTCTACCGGAGCACTCCGACGATAATGCTGGTTTTGGGAGGCGTCGTCGTCTCTAGCGTCTTCTCTGCTCTCATCTCCCTAATGAAATACATTGCCGATCCCACCACTCAGCTCCCCTCGATCGTCTACTGGCTAATGGGCAGCCTCGCGTCGGTCAGTTGGGAGGACTTCTGGGCGGTCATCGCGATTGTGATAGGCTGCGTGATGCTCTTCTGCTGCTCATGGCGCATCGACGTGCTCTCCATGGGCGACAAAGAGGCCCGTTCTCTTGGTGTCGAGGTAAACCGCACGAAGGGGATCATAGTCTGCGGCGCCACGCTTTCCACGGCAGGCGCTATCTGCATGGCCGGATCCGTTGGCTGGGTCGGCCTCGTGATTCCTCATATAGCCAGGATGATCGTCGGCAGCGAGAGCAAACGGCTGCTCCCGGCCTCGGTCGCGCTCGGCGCTTCGTTCATGGTCATCGTCGATACCTGTGCGCGCTGCATCTGGGCAAGCGAGGTCCCTCTGGGAATACTCACGGCGCTCATCGGTGCGCCGTTCTTCGTGTACCTGCTCAAGAAGACGAGGGGCGGTGGATGGTGATGGCAAAGCTGAACAGAGAGATGTTGGTGGCACGCGACGTGCAATTCTCCTGGGGGGAGAACAGGGTCCTCGATGGTCTCAATATGACGGTGAGGAAGGGAGAGGCCGTCTGCCTCATGGGCATGAACGGATGCGGCAAGTCCACGTTTCTCGATTGCGTCCTCGGCGAGCATGAGCTCGAGCGGGGCTCTATCCAGATCGAGGGGCGGGATTCAGGATCTCTCGGGGCACGCGAGCGAGCTCAGCTCGTCTCCTATGTGCCGCAGAGCCACGAGCGGACCTTCCCCTATCTGGTCAGGCACATGGTGGAGATGGGGCGCACACCTTATCGTGACTCGTTCGGTGGTGCGGGTGCCGGCGACGAGGAGATTGTGAACGAGACGATGGAGCGCTGTGGAATTTCCCATCTTGCGGAGCGTCCCTGCACGGAGCTCTCCGGAGGGGAGATGCAGATGGTGCTCCTCGCACGCGCCCTGGTCCAGGACACCCCGATAATCATTCTCGATGAGCCCACAGCTCATCTGGACATGCGCAACGAGCTCGTCTTCCTCGAGACGATCGAGAACATGGTCGCCGACGGGAAGAAGACCGTTCTCATGGCAACCCACTCCCCAGACCACGCCTATCATCTGCATGATGCGGGAGTCGATGTGAAAGTCGCGTTGATGGCACATGGAAAGGTCTCGAGATTTGGAGCTCCGGGCGAGGTCTTCGACGGGGAATCCCTCGCCGAATGCTTTGGCGTCAGGGCATGCGTGGGAGAGTTCTCCTCAGAGGAATCCGGTGGAAGACGCTTCAAGCGCATCTTGGCATTCGGGGCGATATCTGGTGGAGACTCCAAACATGCTGGAAGCGATGATGAATCGGTGCGCAGTGCCAAGGGCTCGATGGGAAAAGGTCTCAATTCGACAGGCAATGGCTCCAGTTCAGTGGGCAAGGGTTCCAATAACTCAAACGGTGGAGGTGGTGGAGCTGGCAAGGCTGGCCCCAATGTCGGATCCTCCACATCGAACGACCGGATTGAAGATTCAAGGGAGAGCAAATGACGACCCAGAAGCGAAATCTGAAAAACGTTGCGGCGAGCATACTCGCGGGCATCGCGATAGTCGTGGTGCTGGGTCTGGCTTCATGGGGCCTTTCCAGCGTTTTCGACACATCGTCTACTTCGTCTACTGATTCTTCGAGCGCAAGCACCGAAGTCAGCGAGACAGCAACCACACAGGATGGGGAGCAGACTTCTACCCACCAGGTCACCGATTGCGTTGGCCGCACTGTGGAGGTTCCCGACAACCCGCAGAATGTCGCCTGCATGGACTCGTTTGCCGGTACAGTATGCGTGCTCTGCGGAGGGGGAGATCAGCTCATGGGGGCACCCGGGGGAGTGCTCTCCAACGTGATGCTCTCAGAGATCTACCCTGACCTCTCCAATCTCACGACGCTTTCTGGCAACACCGTGAACGTAGAGACCATGCTCTCCCAGAATGTCGACGTGATATTCGTCAAGCGGAGCGTCTACGAGGGGGATCAGCTCGACACCTTGGAGTCTCTTGGAATTCCCTACGTTGTCATGGATTACGAGACCGTGGACCAGCAGATATCGGCGATTCAGATTGTAGGAGATGTCCTGGGCGGCGACGCGAAGGACAAGGCCTACGCAGTTGCTGACGAGTACAGCAGCACGGTAGATCTCGTGGAGGAGAGGACCTCCTCGCTCGATGATTCCGAGAAGCCGAAGGTCTACCATTCCATCAACGACCCGCTGCTCACAGATGGCTCGGACTCGCTCGGGGCGGATTGGATCGAGAGGTGCGGGGCCGTCGACGTATCTGCCGGAGAGAGCGGCACCAACGAGTCCGGAGACTACACGGCTACACTCGAGCAGATATACAACTGGGACCCCGACTACATCATCTGCAATACCGCCGAGGCCAAAAACGAGATTCTCTCCGACTCCAAATGGGCTGCACTTGATGCGGTCAAGGAAGGACATGTCTACAACCTGCCGGTTTCCACCAGCAGATGGGGACAGAGGGGCGATCCCGAGACATTCCTTGGAATGCTCTGGCTCGCAGAGACCATCCACCCCGACCTGTTCTCCGACATCGACCTGGAGACATATGCGAAGTCCTATTACTCGAATGTGATTGGAATCGAGATAGACGACGAACTTTGGGAGCAGATCCTATCCGGCGAGGGGCTGAGGACCCAGGGTAGCGGATCAGGCGACGGAAGCGGATCTGGAGGCAACTGATGGTGATGGCAAACGTATACGTCAGCGTGGACGACACTGACGATCTGACCAAGACCACGTCAACCGGTGCGGTGGCGCAGCACATTGCGAAGTGCGCCCGCGAGCTCGGGGGCGTGGTGAGATACGGCATCAGCCGCCATCAGCTGCTGCTGCGAGAGGATGTGCCCTACACATCCCACAACTCCGCCATGGCGTTCGACATGATGATAGATCCAGCGGCACTCGAGGAATTCGCTGCGAGGGCCGTCAGGACGATCTTCGAGATGCGTGCCGAAACCTCCAATCCGGGTTTCTGCATCGCGGCTGTTCCAAAGCCCGGGAGATCCGAGTCCGATGACGAGCGAAGACTCGTGGATTTCGGGCGCAAGGCAAAGGTCGAGTTCTGTCCAGTATCGGAAGCTGCCGGCCTTGCGAACACCATCCCCTGGGTTCGTCTCGAATCACATGGTGGAAACGGCGATGGAATCGTGGGCGCATTAGCCGGAGTCGGGCTTCGCCTGAGCGGGAACGACGGAAGATTCAGGGGCAAGTGGGACCTCGTGGAGCTGATGGGCAGCTCAACTGCGAGAGCAGGGGAGCTCGAGGCCTCTCTCTCCTCCAAGGTCTTGGGACCCGTGCACGTGATCGGAAAAGATGGGACCCGTGCACCGCGTGATGCGGACTGCCAGCTCGTTGAAGAGGCCAAGCCGATTTTGGATCGCGGTGTCTTCACCTTGGTATGCGAGGAAGAGAACGGCTTCTTGGTCCCATATTGCAAGGACGACCTAGAGGAAATCGGAAACGTTGACGGAAGCTGGTCTAAGGTCTGCGATGACTTCGAGATCGACAACGACCTCGGAGAGTGCGAGGGAATGATGCCCTCGTGCAGGAACTGCCTTCATCGAAGGTGGACAAGAGACAGCTTCGAGTGCACCGTCTCGAAATAGACTGGAAAGGGGAGCATGATGGAAGATTTCAGCTTGAGCGGAGTGATGAATGCGATCACGCAGGGCCTTCTGGTCCCTACCATCGTCGTGTTGCTGCTCCTTGTGGTCTACGCGGTGTACACGCTGGGGTCGCTTGTCGTGGAAATGAGAACCGAACGCGCCAGGTACAAGGTTGCGCTGCCCCGGTTGATAGCAAGCCTGAACGATGCCGAGTACGACGAGATCGACGGGATAATCGACCGCAGCGGCCTGCTCGATTCCCAGAGGTCAGCTCTCCACGAGCTCAAGTCGTACATGTACCTTCCGGAAGACGCCCTCTACGAGGTGGCGCGAAGGCTTCTCGCCGATGAGAGCAATCGCTACCGAAAGGCACTCTCGTGGACCGACGCTGCCGTCAAGATCGCCCCGATGCTCGGACTCATGGGCACATTGATACCGCTCGGACCCGGAATCATGGGACTTTCCAGTGGAGATCTCAACACTTTGTCCTCGTCTCTTCTCACGGCGTTCAACACCACGGTTATGGGACTTGTGGTGGCCGTGGTCTGCTATCTGGTCACCAGGGTGAGGAGACGCTGGTATGACGACTATCTGGTGAGCATCGAGGGCGCCATGAACACCCTTCTCGAGAAGGCCCAGATCATGCGCGGGAGCGAAGAGGGACGCGCAGAATTGGAGAGGGCCGCACAAGCTTTCGATTCGAGTGAGACAGAAGCTTCTGAAGACGATGGCGATGCAAAAAACGACACGGGAGAAGCTCTTGAGGGCGATGATCTCGAAGGAGATGACACAGGAGAATCTTCCGTGAGCGATGGCAACTCGACAGAAGATTCGGAAGAACCTCCCTATGTTGATGTTGACTCTACAGACGATTCTGGAGCCGTGGATTCTGACACTGACGTTGCCGGAACCCAAGATGCACCAGACGAACCTGTGGAAGATTCCAATCTTGATGTTAGCGACTCGGAAGGGGGAAATGCAGATGCCTAGGATGAGAAGGAGCATGTCGCAGTCCTCGCTTCAGGGGAGCAAGCTAATCGACGATGGCGACCAGGACCCGATGAGCTCGATGGGAAACCTGATGGATGTGATGCTGGTTTTTGCGTGCGGACTTCTGCTGGCACTGATAGTGAGGTGGAACGTCGACGTTTCTAGTGGATCGATCTCATCTGATGTCGAGCAAATCGACGAGAGCCAGATTGAGAACGTCGCAGAGGGAATCGACGAAGGCGACGAAAGGTACGACCAGGTGGGAACCGTATACCAGGATGAGGAGACCGGGGACCTCTACATAGTAAAGTGAGCGATCATTAATTCCAAGTGACTGAAATTTATGTACTACTGTAAACGAAATAATCTTTTCAGTTTTTTGTTTATTGCTTGAGAGATGACTGAAATTATTTTATTCTTCAAGAAGAATAAATTTTATAAAAAATTTATCTCTCAGTTCATAGGGTGGCTGCGGTTATTTCATTTAGCCGCAAATCAAATTCTGGAACAAAGTCGGTGGGGGCGTTCCGTTTTCCAACTGGCTTGAATTTTTTCGGGGGGGTTTCGGGTTATTGTCCCTCAGTTCAGAAGATCAGGGGGAACCTGTGGTTTCTGGTCTCTCCAGTTCAGAAGATCAGGGGAACCTGTGGTTTCTGGTTCCTCCAATTCAGAGGCAAAGTCTCTCATCAGGTGAGTGAGACAGGTAAG
>JBMNUL010000022.1:0-22454 GCA_050946255.1 Coriobacteriales bacterium
ATTTTCTCAAGACCCAATTATATTGTTGTGCGGCGCGGCGGGGTAGCCACAACTGTATATTTCACCCAATGACCACAGAAGAGCCATCGATGCCTCCGTGCCATCTGAACTGCTGATATTTTCAGCTTTCCGAGATGCAGACAAGTGGTATCACAAGCCTCGTTTGTGATTCGCAAAAAACTTTTGAAGACTCACAAAAATATTGTTCGTGCCTACTTGACATCCTTTTGGAAAAACAAGATTTTTATACATGGCGCGCTATCAACTGCAAGCTATCGACAGTCCGCTATTGATAAATTACAATTAAATCGCACGCTATCTTATTTTGCAGTTCTTCAATCCGTCGTTGCGACGCACAGCGGAAGAGGATGTTCAGGTGGCTCTCCTTAGGAGCATTTCGCAGTTTGAAAACTTGCTGTATTTGCAACTTGATGGCCACTTGTTGTCAGACCATGAACCAGTTTGAGAGAAAGGAGTCCTTTTGCAGGAATTGGGAATTGGAACTTCTGATTTTGATGAGGCACGTATCGTTGTTGGAAACGATATTGGGCCGTTGATCAAGCTCGTTGACAACACTTTGGACAAATGCGCAAACAATTTCTTGCGCCATAACGGCGTGACCGCCAGACAGGGCATGGTACTCATGACCTTGTACAGCTTGGATGAGAAGTCTGCGAGCCTGAAGTCGATAGAGAAGAGGTTCAATGTTTCTCAGCCCACAATGGCCGGGATAATTGCCCGTTTGGAGGAGAAGGGCCTCGTGGCGACGGAATACGACCCAGACGACAGGAGAGCGAAGAACGTGTTCCTCACCGACAGCGGGATAAAGCTTTGCGGTTCTTGTGGAGACGACATTGTGCGAATGGAGTCAGAATTGGAGAAAAAGCTCACGCCCAGGCAGAAGGATGAGCTCATAGATCTACTCAAGATCGTTTACGAGACAATTCGATAAGGCGGTAATTAATGTTTCGTCTAATTTGGAAATACGCCGGTAAGTACAAGGCGTCTTCCATAGCAACCCCTGTGTTCGCGGCTCTTGAGGTGTTCATGGAAACCCTCATCCCTTTTGTCATTGCAATGCTCATCGATAGGGGAATCAATGCCGGTAGCATGGATAACGTCATCTTCTACGGCTTGATAATGCTCGGGGTTGCGTTCCTCAGCTTGCTTTTCGGAGTTTTATCTGGAAAGTATGCCGCATATGCATCTGCTGGGGTGGCTTGCAATCTCCGCGATGCTATTTACAGGAAGGTGCAGACCTTCTCGTTCTCCAATATCGACAAGTTCAGCACCGCAGGTCTCATCACGAGGATGACGACGGACATCACGAACACGCAGAATGCATATCAGATGGTCATCCGCATTGCGGTTCGCGCACCACTCACCCTGATATGCTCCCTGGTGATGGCCTTCGTGATCAATGCTGACCTGAGCGTCGTATTCCTCGTGGCCGTCATCGTGCTTGGAGTTGCACTGTTCGCGATCATGCTCCATGTGAACCCGATTTTTCGCGAGGTGTTCGATAGATACGATGACCTCAATGCCAGCACCCAGGAAAACATTACTGGAATTCGAGTTGTGAAGTCCTTCGTCCGTGAAGATTACGAGTCGAAAAAGTTCAACACGGCCGCCAACAACCTCTACAGGCTCTTTGTGAAGGCCGAGGGCTTCCTCGCCCTGAACAACCCAGTGATGATGTTCATGATTTATTTGTCTATCATCATGGTCTCCTGGCTCGGAGCCAACTACATCGTCATCGGGACGTTAACGACAGGCGAGCTCACCTCGATGTTCACCTACATCCTGTCTTCCCTCATGTCCCTGATGATGCTCTCGATGGTGTTCGTCATGATCTCCATGAGCTTGGCAAGTGTCAGGCGCATCAAGGAAGTCCTCGATGATGAGCCCGACATCGTCAATCCCGAGAACCCGGTCATGGAGGTTCCCAATGGCGATATCGATTTCAACCATGTGGACTTCGCCTACAAGAGCGGGACTGGCGAGGACACGCTGCACGATATAGACTTGCACATCAAATCGGGCGAGACAATTGGCATCATCGGCGGAACTGGAAGCGGCAAGACCACGTTGGTGAGCCTCATCAGCCGCCTCTACGACGTGAAATCCGGGTCTGTCGAGGTCGGCGGCATCGATGTTCGCAACTACGATCTCGAGGTATTGCGCGACAACGTCTCGGTGGTTCTCCAGAAAAACGTCTTGTTCTCGGGGACGATATTGGACAATCTCAGATGGGGAGACCCAAACGCAACCGAGGAGCAGTGCAAGGAAGTCTGCGAGCAAGCCTGCGCGGACGGGTTCATCAACGAGTTCCCTGATGGATACAACACCTACATCGAGCAGGGAGGATCCAACGTCTCCGGTGGACAGAAGCAGAGGCTATGCATCGCGCGTGCCCTGTTGAAGAGACCCAAGGTCCTCATCCTCGATGACTCCACCAGCGCTGTTGACACCGCTACCGATGCGAGCATCAGACGTGCTTTTGCCGAGAAGATCGGCGGCACAACCAAGTTGATCATCTCCCAGCGAGTTAGCAGCGTCGAGGATGCCGACCGCATCATCGTGCTGGATGACGGCAGGATAAACGCGTTCGCACCCCATGACGAGCTCATGGAGACAAACGATATCTACCGGGAGATCTACGAGGCGCAGACGAAGCAGGGCGGAGACTTCGACAAGTTGGAGTCTGGCATCAAACCCGAGGTGGCCATGGAGGGAGGTGGTGCATGATGACGGCGGACAAGAGTAACGAAATGGCCGGTATTCAATCTGAGAAGGTTGACACCAAGGACAATGGTGAAACGCCAACCGAGGGCAAGAGCTCTTTAGAAGAGGCAATGAACAAGGGCAAGAAGACCAACGGAGGAGGCCCTGGCGGTCCCCGTGGCATGAGGGATCCCAATGCCAAGTTGGACAAGAACTCCTGGAATGTTCTCAAACGCGTTTTAGGCTACATGATCAAGAGCTACAAGTTCTCGTTCCTTGTGGTGCTCATCTGCATCGTCGTCGTAGCATTCACCAACTTGGTGAGCAACCTCTTCCTCCAGTCGCTGATAGACGATTACATCATACCGCTTACGCAGCAGGCCACCCCAGATTTCGGACCATTGAAGGCCCAACTAGTTCAATTGGCTGCGTTCCTGTTCGCAGGAGTCCTGTGCGCTTACGGCTATATGAGGATCATGGTCAACATCAGCCAGGGCACTCTGAGGAATCTCCGCATCAACCTCTTCGACAGGATGGAGACGCTGCCGATCAAATACTTCGACACCCACCCGCATGGTGACATCATGTCGGTCTACACCAACGATATCGACACGTTGCGCCAGCTCATCAGCCAGAGCATTCCGCAGCTGATCAGCTCCACTATCAGCGTCTTGGTCACAATGGTGAGCATGTTCATCCTGAACGTGCCGCTGACAGTGCTCTCGCTGGTTATGGTTGGCTTTATGCTTTTTGCCACGACAAAGCTCGCCAACAAGGCCGGAACACATTTCATCAACCAGCAGGCCGACCTTGGTGCAGTCAACGGATACATCGAGGAGATGGTGGAGGGCCAGAAGGTAGTCAAGGTGTTCAACCACGAGGAGGCCGCGATAAGGGACTTCGAGGTTCTGAACGACCAGCTCAACGAAAGCGCCTACAAAGCCAACATGTACTCCAATATCACGATGCCGGTCAACAACAACATCGGGAACATCAGCTACGTGCTGTGCGCAATCTTTGGTGCAGTTCTCGCTCTGAACGGGTTCGCGGGGCTCACTCTCGGCACCTTGGTGGCGTTCCTCTCGCTCAACAGGAGCTTTTCGATGCCGGTAACTCAGGTAAGCCAGCAGGTAAACTTCATCGTCATGGCGATGGCCGGTGCCGAGCGAGTGTTCAAGCTGATGGACGAGATTCCTGAGGAAAACGATGGCACCATCACGCTGGTAGACGTTGAACAAGATGCCGATGGGAATCTTGAGGAGTCCGACCACAGGACCGGTTCTTGGGCATGGAAAGATGCCGATTACGAGGAGCACGGTCGCAACAAGCTCACGAAGATGGAGGGCGATATCAGGTTTGAGGACGTCGTGTTCGGTTACAACCCCGACAAGGTGGTGCTGCACAACATCAGCCTCTTCGCCAAGCCAGGGCAGAAGATCGCATTTGTTGGCGAGACCGGTGCCGGAAAGACCACCATTACCAATCTGATCAACCGCTTCTACGATATCCAGAGCGGTTCAATTACCTATGATGGAATCGATATCGGTGAGATCAACAAGATCGACCTCAGGCACAGCCTCGCAATCGTCTTGCAGGATGTGAACCTGTTCACTGGAACAGTGATGGAGAACATCAGATACGGCAAGCTCGACGCTACCGACGAGGAATGCATCGAAGCTGCGAAGTTGGCCAATGCCGATGGATTTGTCAGGAGGCTTCCGGATGGATATCAGACGATGCTGACTGGAAACGGCGGGAATCTGAGCCAGGGTCAGAGACAGCTGATTTCGATTGCCAGGGCCGCCGTGGCCGATCCGCCGGTTCTGATTCTCGACGAGGCAACATCTTCCATCGACACCAGAACAGAGGAGTTGGTGCAAGAGGGCATGGACAGGCTGATGGAGGGTAGGACGAGCTTTGTCATCGCCCACAGGCTCTCGACCGTTCGCAACTCTGACTGCATCATGGTCCTCGACCACGGGAGAATCATCGAGCGCGGCGACCACGATGACCTTATCAATCAGAAGGGCAAGTACTACCAGCTCTACACCGGCAATGCAATCGGAGACGAGGATTGACATGGGGAGTAAAAGATGAAACTGCGAGGGCAGGTAATGTCCCGCGCAGCTTGAATGATATGGGAATGGCCGCAAGGCCCTTTCCAAATAAAAAGGATCGCGATATGCGATCCTTTTTATATCGTCTATCTTGAAGCAGACTATTTTCCTGGGGCTTTCGGAGCACCCGGAGCCTTGGGAGCACCCGGAGCCTTGGGAGCACCCGGAGCCTTGGGAGCACCCGGAGCACCTGAAGCACCACCTGGCGACCCTGGAGGGGCAGCCTTGGCAGCCATATCCGGATTTGCAGCGCGCAAAGCCTCCTCAGTCAACTCTGCATCACACCAAGGGCAAAATGGAGGATAGTTTCCGGCCACCGGATTGATCTTCTTTCCACAATTCGGGCAATTGACCGGCAATGCAACTTCTCCTGGCCTAAAGCACATATGTTATCGCCTCCTTGAGAATTACCCACATATGCTAAAGCACAAACATATCCATTATATTGCTTTCTGTAATTAAAACCATAGCGAGAAAGGTCATGATTTCCGAGTGGCATATATTTTAATCGAAAGAAAAAACAATAGGTATAAGACTACATCTTGTATTTTGCGATGTAGTGCTTCTGAGTTTATTGCTCAGAGATAGGGTATGTGGGGTAATTGCTTGGGCAATAAGCCATTTTTGGGAAATAAACCATTATTGTGATTAAATGCAGTGTGAGCGGTGGTTTCTACCGAATTGCAATCAATTGAGATTGAAGACGCAAAATTCCAGTGCTATATTCAATCAGTTGCAAAAAACAAGTTTGCCGACAAACATGTTGGCATGGTCAATAGGAGTCTTGAAATGTCTAAGGTATGCGAGATTTGCGGAAAGCACCCGGTAGCCGGTAGGAACGTCAGCCATTCCCATCGTGTCACCAACCGCACCTTCAAGCCCAATATCCAGAGAGTCACGATCAAGGACAAGAACGGCCGCGTCAGGAAGGCCAACGTTTGCACCAGCTGCCTCAAGGCTGGCAAGGTAGAGCGCGCTTAGTTTATCGCTTTGCGTCGGGATCAGCCGGCGTTTAACAGATTGTCATGAGGATGCCGCCACGTTTCCGTGGCGGCATTTTTTTGCGTTCGAAGTGAGTGTTTCTGTGGGCATGAAAAGGCAAGGAAGCCCTGCGGCTAATACGCGCTCGTTTCCCAAGCAAGGCACATGTGCAAGGGCTCATGCAAATACCTTTTTCAAGCAAGTCCTGCAGCTCATGTGAAAACCGTTGTCCCCGCTGCCAAATAGGTCTTGTGTCCAAGAAAGAGGTTTGTGCTCGTGGGAGTCTTTTGACAGGTAAGTCTTTCTCCCAGGAGAGCGCCTTGTGCTCGTGCGACTCCTGCAATCGCCGACTTCTTCATGTGAATAGCAAAAACGGAGAGATGGCGAACCATCTCCCCGTTTCTGCAACTATGTGTTCCAACGGGCCTCTCGTGATGAAGGTCCGACTGGAAGTTGAGCTTGACTAAGCGTCCGCGTACATGTCCTTCAGCTTGAGGAGATGCTGGTAACGGGCCATAGCAGCTTCCTCATTGCGCTTGAATAGGACCTCGGCATGCTCTGGGAATTCGCGGGTCAGCCTGCTGTATCTGGCCTCGTTCATCAGGAACTCCTGATATCCGCCTGCCGGCTCCTTGGAGTCGAGCGTGAACTTCTTGCCTTTCTCGGCTGCCGGGTTGTAGCGGAACAGGTTCCAGTAACCGCAATCCACTGCCTTCTTCATCTCGGATTGGCAATTGACCATTCCGCCCTTGATCGAGTGCATCTCGCAGGGGCTGTATCCGATGATGATCGAGGGTCCATGATAAGCCTCTGCCTCGACGATGGCCCTGATCGTCTGAGCGGGCTGCGCTCCCATGGCAACCTGAGCGACGTAGACATAACCATAGCTCATCATTATCTCGGATAGGCTCTTCTTCTGAACTTCCTTGCCTGCCGCCGCGAACTGGGCGACCTGGCCGATGTTGGAAGCCTTGGAAGCCTGACCACCGGTGTTGGAGTAGACCTCAGTGTCGAACACGAACACGTTGACGTCGTTTCCAGATGCCATAACGTGGTCGAGTCCTCCGAATCCGATATCGTATGCCCAACCGTCGCCTCCGAAGATCCAGAAGCTCTTCTTGGTCATGAACTTGCGATATTCGAGGATTCGACTTGCAAGCGAGCTCCCATCCTTCTCGAGCTCGGCGATGTAAGCATCGGCAGCGGTCTTGCTGCCCTCGGCATCGTCCCTGTTGTCGAGCCATGCCCTTGCAGCTTCCTTGAGGGAATTGGATACGTCAGAGGATTCGAGCAGCGCCTGGGTGTCGGTTGCGACCTTGTTGCGCAGTGCCTCGTATCCGAGCATGAGTCCCATGCCATGCTCTGCATTGTCCTCGAACAGCGAGTTGTTCCATGCCGGGCCATGTCCGTTTGCGTCTGTGGTGAAAGGAGACGTCCCAGCGGGGTTGCCCCAAATCGAGGAGCATCCGGTTGCGTTGGAGATGAACATGCGGTCTCCGAAGAGCTGGGTCACGAGACGTGCATAGGATGTCTCGGCGCAGCCAGCGCAGGATCCCGAGAACTCGAGCAGCGGCTTGGCGAACTGGCTGCTCTTGACGTTGGTTCCCACGAGTTCCTTCTTCTCGGCCACGTTGGCGACGCAGTAATCGAACACTGCCTGCTGGTCCGCCTCTTCCTCTGCGGGGACCATCGAGATGGCACCCTTCGGGCACTGGCCCACGCAGACTCCGCATCCCATGCAGTCGAGCGGGGAGATGGCCATGACATACTTTGTGGCAACGTCCTTTCCGCCCTTGATGTCGATTAGTCGAGCTTCTGCAGGTGCAGATACCGCCTCTTCATCGGTGAGCGCGAACGGGCGAATCGTGGCATGCGGGCACACATAGGCGCAGGCGTTGCACTGGATGCACTTGGTCTCGTCCCAATGCGGGACCATAACTGCAACTCCACGCTTCTCGTATGCAGCAGCTCCAAGCTCGTACTGTCCGTTGACGTGGGACATGAAGGCTGACACCGGCAGGCTGTCGCCCTCCATGCGTCCCACTGGCTCCATGATCTCGCGGACCTGCTTGATGAGCTCGGGCTTGCCCTCCAGGGGTGCTGGCTCCGGGTCATCGGGAGCGTCTGCCCAGCTGGCGGGCACGTCGATCTTGACGATTGCGGAAGCTCCGGCGTCGATGGCCTTGTGGTTCTTGTCCACGACGTCCTGCCCCTTCTTGAGGTACGAATGGGTGGCGGCGTCCTTCATGTACTTGATCGCGTCCTCCGGCGGGAGAACCTTGGCCAGTGCGAAGAATGCCGACTGCAGCACCGTGTTGGTGCGCTTGCCCATGCCGACCTTGGCGGCGATGTCAATGGCGTCGATCGTGTAGAGCTGGATGTTGTTCTTGGCGATGTAGCGCTTTGCCTCGGCAGCCAGGTGCTTCTCGAGCTCGGGGAGATCCCACTGGCAGTTGATCAGCAGCGTTCCGCCCGGCTTGACATCCTTGACTATCGGGAAGTGCTTGGTGATGTACGACGGGTTGTGGCAGGCCACGAAGTCTGCCTTGTTGACGTAATACGAGCTGCGGATCGGCGAATCTCCAAAGCGCAGGTGGCTGATCGTCACGCCGCCGGTCTTCTTGGAGTCGTACTGGAAGTAGGCCTGCACGTACTTGTCGGTGTGGTCGCCGATGATCTTGATGGAGTTCTTGTTGGCACCGACGGTTCCGTCGCCGCCAAGGCCCCAGAACTTGCATTCGATTGTGTCTGCTGACGCAGTGTTGGGGCAGTTGGGATCCTCGGGAAGCGAGAGATTAGTGACATCGTCTACGATTCCAACAGTGAACTCGCGCTTGGGCTGGTCCTTCTTGAGTTCCTCGTAAATTGCGAATGCAGATGCCGGGGGAGTGTCCTTGGAACCGAGTCCATAACGTCCGCCTACTACAACGAGGTTGCTCATGCCATGCTCGTAGAGGGCGCTGACGACATCCTGATAGAGAGGCTCGCCGATGCTTCCGGGCTCCTTCGTGCGGTCCATCACCGCGATCTTCTTCACGGTCTTTGGGAGCGCGGCCACGAACCTGTCGGTTGCGAACGGGCGGTACAGTCTGACCTTCACGAGACCGACCTTCTCGCCATGGGCGTTGAGGTAATCGACGACCTCCTCGATCACGTCGCAGAAAGATCCCATGCAGACGATCACGCGGTCTGCATCTGGGGCTCCATAGTAGTTGAAGAGCTCATAGTTGGTGCCGATCCTGGCATTGACCTGATGCATGTAATCTTCCACGACGTCGGGAATCGAATTGTAGTGGGAGTTGCATGCCTCGCGGTTCTGGAAGAAGATATCGCCGTTCTCATGCGCACCGCGCATTGCCGGAGTCTCCGGGTTGAGAGCGTTCTCGCGGAATGCCCTCACGGCATCCATATCGACCATCTCGGCCAGCTCGTCGTAATCCCAGACCGCGACCTTCTGAATCTCATGGGAGGTGCGGAATCCGTCGAAGAAGTTGATGAACGGGATCCTGCCCTTGATCGCGGATAGGTGTGCTACTGCCCCGAGGTCCATGACCTCCTGAACGCTTCCCTCGGCGAGCATTGCGAACCCGGTCTGGCGGCAGGCCATAACGTCGGAGTGATCGCCGAAGATGTTGAGAGCATGTGTGGCAACGGTCCTGGCGCTCACATGGAACACTGCCGGGAGTTGCTCGGCGGCAATCTTGTACATGTTGGGGATCATCAGCAGAAGACCCTGAGATGCCGTGTAGGTCGACGTGAGCGCTCCGGCACCGAGCGAGCCGTGAACTGTTCCGGCGGCTCCTCCCTCGGATTCCATCTCGACGACCTTGACCGTGGTGCCGAAGATGTTCTTCTTGCCTTGTGCGGCCCATTGGTCAACGTAGTCTGCCATGGGGCTCGATGGCGTGATGGGGTAGATGCCGGCCACCTCTGTGAAGGCGTACGACACATACGCGGCGGCGTTGTTGCCGTCCATCGACTTGAACGCTCTTGTCATGATATCTCCTCTTGTGATATTCGATTTGCTTTGGATGAATTAAAGCGCATGTATGCGATTATAGGTTCAATGGGGAAATCTTGCCATTATATATAGGAGAGTCGGCACCGCATAACCTCCTGATAGGAGCCATGGCGGGATATGCGCGGTGCGGCCCTTCTAAAGGGACTGTTGGTATATATATACGCCGGCAGCTTGAATATATGCAGGGCTCTGATGTGCGAAGCCCTCATGAGACCTTCCAGTATGGGACGATCGGGGTGACGTTTCCATCCTCGTGCTTTCCGATGTGCTTTTCCATCCAGACCATGTCGAACCAGGTGTCGAACTTGTAGGCGCTGTACTCGAACCTGCCGACCATCCGGTAGCCGAGGTGTTTGTGAAAGCCTATGCTGGAATCGGTCAGGTAGGGGTTCTTGCCCCTCGGTGCCGCTATGCACGCACACATGTTCAGGATGTGCTGCTTCTTGAGGGCCTCTTCCAAGGCGTCGTGCAACATGCCTCCGATGCCGGATCCACGGTTATTTCGATCGACGTAGACCGAGGTCTCGATTGACCAATCGTAGCCGGCCCTTTCATTGAACCTCGTGGCATATGTGAATCCGAGAATCTTGCCATCTCTCTCCTCCACAAAGTATGGATAGAACTTGAGGACGGATTTTATTCTCCTTTCGAATTCCTCGACGCTGGGCGGGTAGATCTCGAAGGTGATTGCAGTGTTCTTCACATATGGTGCATACAGAGCCTGAAGCTGTTCCGCATCATCCGGTGTGGCAAGTCTGATGGTCATGGTGGTTCTCCTTTACTGCAACCGGTTTTCCGTTCCCAGATAGCGAGCGGGCGCTGTCGAATTGGGATTACAAATATTGTATTGCAACGAGATAGCTCGGATGGGCTTCAATGGGAAATTTGCCTTTTGTGCTGCGATATTGCAACGATATGGTCCAGTTGTTCATCAATGGGAGATTGCTTTTTTGCTGTGATGTCAGCATAGCGTTTCGGATTTTCCGGGATGGTAGTGGATCGTGTGGAGAACACGAGTTTGGGAAAAGGCGTTGAATTCCATGGTGTCCACGGGATGCATACAGGACCCCTAGGGGAAATCGGATATGCTTTCATGTGGGCTCGCGATCTTGCCATGGCATGGTTTGCCGCGGGTGCATCTGTTGGTTGCAAGATTCACGGAGCAGGCAAATGACCAGAAAGGTTCTCGAACGGGAGATACCCACATCCATTGAGATCAGGGGAGCACGAGTACACAATCTAAAGAACATCGACTTGTCGGTGCCGTTGAACGAGATTGTGGGAATTGCCGGCGTGAGCGGGAGCGGGAAGAGCTCTCTGGCGCTTGGAGTGCTCTATTCAGAGGGGTCCAGGAGGTATCTTGACGCCCTCTCGACATATACCCGCCGCCGTATTTCACAGTCGGCGCGCGCACAGGTGGATTCCGTCGACCATGTGCCCGCCGCCTTGGCGTTGAGGCAACGTCCTGGAATTCCCGGCGTGAGGAGCACTTTCGGAACTTCCACCGAATTGCTCAACCACCTCCGCCTGATGTTCTCCAGACTTGCCAGCCATACTTGCCCTAATGGGCATCATGTTCCTCCCACGGTAAACGTTGCGCTCGAAAGGCCAATCATCTGCCCGGAATGCGGAGAGGAATTCTACGGCCCCGGAGCCGAGGCCATGGCCTTCAACAGCGAGGGGGCTTGTCCGGAGTGCGGTGGCACAGGAGTGGTCCGCACGGTTGACGAGTCCACTGTGATAGGGGATGAGAACCTGTCGCTCGAAGACGGGGCCTGCGCTTCCTGGAATCAGCTCATGTGGTCGTTGATGCCCCAAGTTGCCAAGGAGATGGGTGTGCGCATAGACGTGCCATACAAGGACCTCACTCCAGAGGAGAAGGAGATCGTCCTCCACGGACCGGCGGAGAAGAAGCATATCATCTACCAGTCCAAGTCTGGAACAGCCGCCGAGCTGGACTTCACGTATTACAGCGCGGTGCACACTGTGGAGAACTCACTTGCGAAGGTCAAGGACGAGAAGGGCCTTGCCAGGGTCTCGAAGTTCCTGAAAGAGGGCCCGTGCCCATCTTGCGGTGGAACAAGGCTCTCGGAGAAAGTGCGCTCGTCGCTTCTCGGAGACCTGAACCTCGCCCAGGTTACCGAGATGACGCTCGACGAACTCGCCGTTTGGGTTGAGACCGTTCCGGAGATGATGCCTCCCGAGATGAGGGAGATGGCAGAGACGATCGTCGGCGAGATGCGCGAGCCGATGCTCAGGCTCCAACAACTTGGCCTCGGGTATCTCTCGCTCGACCGTGCGAGCTCGACGCTTTCAACGGGAGAGCGCCAGCGGGTGCAGCTTGCACGTGCCGTTCGAAACCGCACGACAGGAGTTCTCTATGTTCTGGACGAACCTTCGATAGGGCTGCACCCCTCCAATGTCGATGGGCTGCTCGGTGTCATGGATGACCTCATCGCCGATGGGAATTCCGTTGTGGTCGTGGACCATGACGTGAGGGTCTTGCGAAAATCCGACTATCTTATCGAGATGGGCCCGGGTTCTGGTGTAGAGGGCGGAGAGGTCCTGGCACAGGGCACAGTAGATGAAGTTTCCACCAACCCGAATTCTAGGATTGCAGGATTTCTCAGTGGAGAGCGTCATGTGCGCATCAGGGACAGGGCCTCTGAAGACGAGATGTTCTCGGCGGGTGCAATCGTCATGAAGACGCGCCAGATCCACACCGTCAAGCCGTTGGAGCTTCGGATTCCCCGTGGTAGGCTAGTGGCGGTGACCGGTGTTAGCGGGAGTGGAAAGACCACTATGATTCTGGAGAGCCTGATTCCGGCCCTGAAGGCAAACATTTCGGGGAAGAGGTTGCCGGAGCACGTCGAAACCATCGATGCCTGTGGATTGGACCGCGCCGACCTCATAGACTCTTCCCCCATTGGAATCAACGTTAGGTCTACCGTGGCAACCTACAGCGGGGTCCTCGACGACCTCCGCAAGTCATTCGCCTCGACCCCGGATGCGAAGGCGCGGGGCCTCAAGGCCGGTGCTTTCTCGTACAACACTGGCTCCTTGCGTTGCCCGGGATGCGATGGAACCGGCCAGGTGTCCCTGGACGTTCAGTTCCTCCCAGACGTGGACATCGTCTGCCCGGATTGCAATGGGTCCCGATACTCCCAGGAGGCGTTTTCCATCAAGAAGCAGATAAAGGGTGACGACCCGATCTCGCTGCCAGAGCTTCTGAAGCTCACGGTCGACCAGGCCTTGCCCAAGCTTCAGGGGATGAGGAAGGTCCATTCCAAGCTGCAGCTTCTGCACGATTTGGGTCTCGGATACCTGACGCTCGGCGAGTCGACCCCCGCGCTCTCTGGTGGGGAGGCTCAACGTCTCAAGCTTGCCAGCGAGATGACCCGCAACCAAACTGGGTCCCTATTCGTTTTCGATGAGCCGACAATCGGACTCCATCCCCTCGATGTAGAGGTGCTGCTTGGAGTTTTGCAGAGATTACTCGACAACGGTGCTACGGTGGTCGTGATCGAGCACGACCTGGACATGATTGCCAATTCCGACTACATCGTGGACCTTGGCCCTGGCGGCGGGGAAGCTGGAGGCGAGATCGTCTGCAGTGGAACCCCCGAGCAGGTTGCCTCAAACCCTAGGAGCATAACCGGAAGGTATTTGGCGGAGGAGCTCTAGAGGTTTCCAACAGCTGGGTTGCATGAAAAAGCGGGCCCGGAGAAAACTCCGAACCCGCTTTCTGCTTAAAGTCTTTGCCCCTGACTTGCTCCGCAAGTCTCAAGCATTCGGCTGGCCAGCTAGCCTAGAAGTTCAGCTCGGTTCTTCCGATGAGGTCGTCTTGCAGCTCCTTGGAGAGCTCCACGAAGTAGGCAGAATAACCGGCGATTCTCACCAGGAGGTCCTGGTAGTTGTCCGGGTCCTTCTGAGCGCACTTGAGAGTCTCGTTTCCGACGATCGAGAATTGGCTCTGCATTCCTCCGCGAGAGAAGTAGACGTCCATGAGGTCCATGAGGTTCTCGAGACCGGTGTCTCCAGCTACTGCAGTGGGGGAGAACTTCCAGTTGAGGATGATTCCGTTGCCGATCTGCTCCATGTTGATCTTAGAGACGGACTTGGCAATCGCGGTGGGTCCACGCCTGTCATGGGAGGCACGCTTGGTGTGGACCGGCCCCATGCAGTCGGATAGCGGCTCTCCGGCCTTGCGGCCGTCTGGAGATGCGGGGGTTGCAGTGCCGTGCTGCACGTTTGCGGTGACCGTGAAGACTCCGGGCATGTACTCTCCGCCGTGGGCAGTCGGCCTGTGGCCTACGTGCTTGCAGTAATCGTCGATCACGAAGCATGCCAGCTCATCAGCATAGTCGTCATCGTTTCCGTACTGGTGCATATGGTCGCTGTTTACGAGCATGTAGAGTGCCTCGTGACCCTCCCAGTTGTCGCGCAGTGCCTGCAACAGTTCCTCTCCTGTTACCTTCTTCTCGTCGAACACCAGCTGCTCGATTGCAGCCAGGCTGTCCGTCGTGGTTCCGATTCCAACTGCCTGCGGTCCGCATTGGTTGAACCTCGCGCCGCCAGCTGTAACGTCCACGCCCTTGGCGATGCAGTCGTCGATTAAGAGGGACAGATAGGGGAGTGGCTTCATGCGCTGCTGGATGATGTCGATCTTGTTGATCGTGGAGATCATCTGATCGCAGAAGTACTCCATCTCCTTGTCGAATGCGACTTTCACGTCATCGAAGGTCTTGAAGGTATCGAATCCTCCGACATCGATTCCAAGTGACTTGCCGACTGCAGCGCACCTGCTGTGGAACGGGCAGGCAGGGCCGCAATCGATGCAGTGCCCATGGTTGATGGCCAGCTGCAGGATGATTGTGAGGTTCAGAGAGGAAGCGTCATGCCATCCGTATGTGTAACCCGGGGTATCGGGCTCGACGCAACCGACTCCCACGTAGTCGCGGGCCTCCTCGATCGTGCGCCCGTAGTTGAGAAGCGCCTTGATGTTGGTGGCGTCGTTGAAGATCTTGGGCTCGCCGGTTCCGATGCGGATGACGTTGAAGACCTTCTTCTTGAAGTCGAGCGGAGTGTTCTCGTGCAGTCTCACACCCATCCAGGGGTTGGGGATACGGGTGTGTGCATGGGCATCGAGGACCATGTAGCTCACGTCGCTCGTGATGTCGTTGCCGTTCTCGTCCACTCCACCGACGTCGAGAGCCGTCCCGCCCATGATCGTTCCGCTCGAGAACGTGATCGCATAGGTGTCGCGGATCTTGCGCAGCTGGTGCATCTTGATGAAGAACAGCTCGATGAGCTCCTGCATCTGCTCGCGGGTGAGCGTGCCGTTCTTGATGTCGTTCTCATAGAACGGCGTGAACAGCTTGTCGAAGCGGCCGTATGTAACCGAGTGGCCGTTGGACTCGATGATGATCATGTTGGTGGCGATGTGGTAGAGCTGGATGGCCTCCCAGAAGTCGCGCGGAGTGTCCTCCGACACCCTGTCGCAGTTGGAGGCGATGCGCTCCAGCTCGGCCTTGCGGGTGGGGTCGCTCTCCTCGGCAGCCATCTGAGCTGCCAGTTCGGCATAGCGCTTGATGTAGGTGATAGCGCCCTCGACTGCATATAGCTCTGCCTTGTAGAAGTCCATCTTGCGGGCGTCGTCTGGGTTGGAGGTGTCGAGCTTGGACATCTGCTCCTCGATGTCTGCGCGGATGCCGCCGAAGCCCTTGTCGAACAGCTTCTGGTAGTTGGCGGAGAAGTGTCCTACTCCTGCGTAGACGAACAGGCCGCAGCGGTTTACGCCCTTGCCTAAGAAAGAGCCCTTGATCTCGTCCTCGGAAAGCGATGCCTCGAAGGCCTCGCCCGTGGTCTTGTCCTTCCAGAAGTCGCCGATTCCGATGATGTCGTCCTTGACGTTCTGCGGCACCACATAGCGGTCGTTCGTGCGGGCCTCCATCACGTTGTTCGCGAACTCGTCGCACAGCCAGTCGATGGAGAACTCTGGGTAGATCGGTGCAGAGCAAGGCTCTGCGGCGAGCTCTCCAACGATCAGCTCGTCGGGCCAGATGTGGATATCGACGTTGGTCAGGATATCTCTCATGATGAGGCCCCACTTGACGTTCGCAGGATACTTGGCGTACTTCTTGTATCCCTCGGTTACGATCAGCGCGCGCTGGGAGTCAGCCGAGGACTCACGGTTCTTCGTCCACTTGAGCAGTCGGTTGACCCTTGGGAACGGCGATGGGTTCTCGGTCAGGCCGGAAATCCCGACGCCCCAGACGCGGTCATGTGGCTCAATTGCCAACGGGCGATTGGGGTCGAGTTCTTCCTCTTGTAAATCGAGTTTCTCCTCTTGTAACGTGTCTGCCATCTTGACCTCTTTCGCGACTCGATGAAAATCTATATAGATGCTCTTATTATATACCCGGTAGGTCTAGAATTCCCCGTTCAATGCACGACTTGCAGGTTCTACATGAAACTAATCGGTTTCAATGTTTGCAGCTTGTGTATGGGTTGTTGTGTTTGGATTGTAGAAGGGCCTTATTTTCCAATCAATTTTGGCTGGCAATTGGAGACGGATTCATGCCAACCGCTGTCTTGAGCATTCCGCTCCCGGTTGGTTGGGGCGGCCGCGATTCTATGGCGGCTTCCCGCATGGTAAATTTACGTAGTCTTCGGGGGAGTAGTGACGTGCATTGATTTGCGCGCGACGAAGCCAACAAGCATGGTTGCAATAGCAGCCTGGCCAGTCTTAATCAACCAGACCCGCAGCATGAGCCCAAACTGGGTGCGTGCTGCGGGATTTTTTATGGGCATGCGGTATCGTTGGCACCCTGGGACATCGGTGAGCGAGTATTTGGGGAAAGTTTGCAATGGCACTGGGGCACCGGGTTTGCCCCACGTCATTTAGAGAGGAAAACAATAGATGGATCTGTCGATATTTCTTCAGGCCGACACTTGGATCACCCTCGTGACGCTGATATTCCTCGAGATCGTTCTCGGCGTTGACAACCTTGTGTTCATAACCATCACCACCGACAGGCTACCTAAGGAAAAGCAGCATATTGGACGCAGGCTCGGACTGCTCGGAGCCCTGTGCATGAGGATCTTGTTCCTATGTTTCGCCTCGTACCTCGTGCACATGACCACGCCGCTTTTCACTCTTGACCTGGGGTTCTGGGCACATGGATTTTCCGTTCGAGACCTCGTGCTGTTCTTCGGCGGGGCCTACCTGATCTACAAGGGAATCGACGAGCAGAAGGAGATGCTCAATCTCACTGACGTCAAGGCTGCGGCAACGTCTGAATTCTCTGGTGGCAGTCCTCGCAAGATCAACCTCCCGCAGGCCGTTGGGACGATCATGGTCATGGACATCGTCTTCTCAATCGACTCCGTGATCACCGCGGTTGGAATCGCCGATCATCTGATCGTCATGATCATCGCCGTCATGCTCGCTGTGTTCTTGATGATGGTGTTCATCGATGTGGTGTCCAACTTCATCAACGACCATGCCGAGATCAAGATCCTTGCCCTGGCGTTCATCACGATGATCGGAATTCTCCTGGTCACCGAGGGCCTTGGGATCAGCTCCGGCATCGAGGTCATCGGCATGGAGCTGGAGAAGGTCGTCGTCTACTTCGCGATGATATTCTCTTTTGTCATGGAACTGGTGCAGATGCGCTACAACACCAAGTTGAAGAAGTTCCAAGAGGAGCAGAAGGCAAAGGCCCAAGCCGAGGCCCAGGCGGATGCACAGGAGGAATGAGCCGTTATCACTCATGCCGCTCTGCAAATGCCAGGTCTGCGGTTATTCTGCTCGAACCTGAGCCGATAACTCTCCGGCGGGGCCAGTAATAAGAAGAGTTTTCCCCGAAGTAGAGCAAGCTGGATGCTGAAAATCATTGTTCAAGGTGAGGGGGCCGCTGCTTTCGCAACGGCCCCTCAGAAATAGCTGGTCTTTTCTTACCCAGACAGGTTACTTCCTTCGGTTGCGGTTGAAGTTGATCAGGCAGCCGGCCTTCACGATCTGGCGCTCCTCCGGGGTCATGTCCTCGATGTAGAGCTCGATCTTCTCGGCAGGATCTCCAGTGGCAGTTCCATCTGGAGAGGATTTGATGACGTAGGCTGGAATCGACTTCAAGTCCCCCTCAAGCGCGGTGCGGATTCCCGGAACGAAGATCCAATCTCCGACCTCGAACATTTCCGGCTCGGCCTTCATCTGGAACGGCACCATCCCCCAGTTCATGCAATTGCTGCGATATCTCTTGGTGGCGTACTCGCGTGTGATGTTGGCGAGTCCACCAAGAACCCTCTGGCAAGATGCCGCCTGCTCACGTGCAGAGCCATCGCCTGGCTTCCTGGCGTAGATCGTCGAGCCGATCTCTACCTCTGCGGGGTCGATTTCCTCCATGCCGGGGATTGCCCTCACTGCATCGAATACGCTGTCGAGCATGGCATCGGTCTTGCCTGCCAGTCGGCCAGATTCCAATGCCTGGACCTTCTTTGCCCTCCCAACGTATTCCGGGTCTCGCCTGGAGAGCGTGAACTCTGCAAGTCCAAGAGGGTTGGATCTGTACGAGGAGGTCTCACCTGAGGGGATCAGCTCGTCGGTCGTGGTAACGTCGTCGAGAATCTTGGAGGTCACTCGCAGGAGGATGTCATCTGCCAGCTCCTCCATCGCGGGCCAATCCTTGATGTTTGGTCCGAAGCGCAGCTCGTGCTCTGTCTCCGCCTTGCCGAAACCGTAGTAGACGCGGTTGCGATAGGAGGCGTCATCGAAATTCTGCGGGGGTATGTCCCCCCAGCAATCCAGAGCCTCGGCGCTCGTGAGTTTCCCGCCGTTTAGGGCAGTTGCCGCAATGGAGCGCGCGTCCATAAGTGCTACTCCGGCCATCTGGCCCTTGCCGGGCTTGGAACCCTCGCGGTTGGGGAAGTTGCGGGTGGCATGTCTGATCGAGAGGGTGTTGTTGGCAGGCGTGTCCCCGGCTCCGAAGCACGGCCCGCAGAAGGCGGTGCGCACGATTGCCCCGGCGTCCATGAGGTCGGCGAGGAATCCCTTTCGGTCGAGGTCGATGAACGTTGGCTGGGAAGCCGGGTAAACGGAAAGGTAGAACTCTCCGTTGCCGATGTCTGCACCTTTGAGGGCATGTGCTGCCTCGACGATGTTGTTGTAGATTCCGCCTGCGCATCCGGCAATCACACCTTGTTGCACTTGGAGCTTGCCGTCTTCGGTGATCTTGTCTAGAAGCGTGAGCTCTGCCCTTCCATTCGCCACCTTCTGCGCGGATATCTCCGTCTGGTGGAGAATGTCCTCCAGGTTCTCGTAAAGATAGTCGATCTCGAATGCATTCGAGGGGTGGAACGGCATCGCGATCATCGGCTTGACCGAGGAGAGGTCAACGTAGACGCATCCGTTGTAATAGGTAACCTTCTCCGGGTTGAGCTTCTTGTAATCATCTGCACGGCCGTGCGATTCAAGCCACGACTTGGTGTCGTCGTCTGTTGTCCAGATGGACGACAGGCACGTGGTCTCGGTTGTCATGACGTCGACTCCGATTCGGTAATCCGTCGACATCTTCGATATGCCCGGGCCCACGAACTCCATGACCTTGTTCTTCACGTAGCCCTTCTCGAACACTGCACTGATTATCGCTAGCGCGATATCCTGTGGTCCCACGAAGGGCTGAGGTTCTCCATCGAGGTAGATTGCCACCACGTCCGGTCGGGAGACATCGTAGGTGTCTTCCAGGAGCTGTTTGACCAACTCTCCGCCACCCTCTCCGATTGCCATGGTCCCAAGTGCCCCATAGCGTGTGTGTGAGTCGGAGCCGAGAATCATCTTCCCGCATCCAGCGAAGCACTCGCGCATGAACTGGTGGATCACGGCGATGTGCGGTGGCACGTAGATCCCGCCGTACTTCTTCGCGGCAGAGAGGCCGAAGAGATGGTCGTCGTCGTTGATCGTTCCGCCCACTGCGCAGAGAGAGTTATGGCAGCAGGTGAGAACGTAGGGGAGGGGAAACTTCTCCATTCCAGATGCGCGTGCGGTCTGGATGATTCCAACGTAGGTGATGTCATGGGAGGCCATCGCATCGAACTTGATCTTGAGGTTGTCCATGTCCCCGGAAGTGTTGTGTGCTTCCATGATGCGGTAGGCCATGGTTCCCTTCAAGGCCTCGGATGAATCTGCAGGTTGGCCGCAGAGCTGCTCGACCTTCTCGGATTCCGATTCGGGAACGAGCTGTTCCCCGTCGACCAGGTAAACCCCTCCGTCGTAGAGCTTGATCATGCCGTTTCCCCTCTCGTCTGTTTCCAGAAGCGGCCCCGGAACCATTCATCTTGGATTGTTCGGGGCCGCGTGCTCTCGTTGCAATTGCTGGTAGGCAATTTCCTCTGTCTGGACTGTTGCCGCCGGAGCTTTCACCGGTGCATAGCTGTCAAACTTTTTCGTTTAGCCGCGGCGCTCCTTGATTTCGGCCGAGATATCGGCGATGAAGTCGTCGAGGTCTCTCTGCACGGTCTCGTTGGAACGGTCGCGCACGCTGATGTTCCCGGCTTCCTCTTCCTTCTCGCCGAGGATCAGCATGTAGGGGACCCTGTCGATGCTCCTGGCCTCGCGGATCTTGTACCCGATCTTCTCGTCGCGCTCGTCGACCTTGACCCTCACTCCAGCCTCGCGGAGCTTTGCCGCGACCATGCGGGAGTAGTCGAGATGCTTCTCCGAAACCGGGAGCACCTTCACCTGACAAGGCGACAGCCAAGTTGGGAACTTGCCGGCGTACTGCTCTGTGAGCATTCCGATGAATCGCTCGAAGCTTCCGAATCCAGCGCGGTGGATCATGATCGGGCGTTTCTTGGTGCCGTCAGAATCCATGTACTCGAGCTCGAAGTTCTGGGGGAGCTGGAAGTCGAGCTGGATCGTGCCGCATTGCCAGGTGCGCCCCAGGCAGTCCTGCAGGTGGAAGTCGATCTTTGGTCCGTAGAACGCGCCGTCGCCCTCGTTGAGAGTGTACTCGACCCCCATGCTCTCCAGGGCTTCTTTGAGCCCTGCTTCCGCGCGTTCCCAGTCCTCTTCGGAGCCCATGGAGTCCTCGGGGCGGGTGGAGAGCTCGATTTTGTAGGGGAACCCGAACTGCTCGTAATATGCGGTGATCAGATGTGCAGTGTCGGTGACCTGCTCGGTGATCTGGTCGGGACGGACGAACAGGTGCGCGTCGTCCTGGGTGAAGGCGCGAACGCGGAACAGTCCGTGGAGCGCTCCCTTGAGCTCGTGTCGATGGTCCTTGCCCGCCTCTGCGAGCTTCAGCGGGAGGTCTCGGTAGCTGCGGGGCTTGCTCTTGTAGATCAGGCAAGCGCCGGGGCAGTTCATCGGCTTTACCGCGTACTCCTCGTCGTCGATCATCGTGGTGTACATGTTCTCCTTGTAGTGGTCCCAATGGCCCGAGGTCTCCCAGAGGCTCTTGCTGAGGATAATCGGGGTGTCTACCTGCTCATATCCGTATGCATCCTGCATCTCCATCCAGTACTGCATGAGGGCGTTCTTCAGACGCATGCCGTTGGGAAGCCAGAACGGGAAGCCCGGTCCCTCGTCGGCCATCATGAAGAGCTCCATCTCGCGCCCAATCTTGCGGTGGTCGCGCTTCTCGGCCTCGGCGATCATCTTCTCATGTGCCTCGAGTTCCTCCTTGGTACGGAAGGCGATGCCATTGATGCGGGTGAGCATCTTGTTGTTCTTGTCGCCCTTCCAATAGGCTCCCGAGACCCCGGTGAGCTTGAAGGCCTTGAGAGCCTTGGTATAGGTCAGATGCGGGCCCACGCACATGTCGATGTAATCACCCTGCTTGTAGAAGGTGATGCGAGCGTCTTCGGGGAGGTCGTCGATGTGCTCGAGCTTGTACTTCTCGCCGCGCTCTGCCATGAGCTTCTTGGCCTCCTCGCGCGGTAGCTCGAACGTCTCGAACTTGAGGTTTTCCTTGACGATGTTCTTCATTTCCTTCTCGATGGCAGGCAGGTCCTCCACTGAAATCGTCTTGTCGCCGAGGTCGATATCGTAGTAGAAGCCGTTATCAGTGGCAGGTCCGTATCCGAAGTCTGCATCTGGGTAGAGCCTTGACACCGCTTGCGCCATGATGTGGGCGGCAGAATGACGGATGACCTCGACTTCTAGCTCCTCGGGGCATTCGTCGACGTGTCCATCGTTGTAAAGAATCTTCATCGGGGAATCCTCTTCCTGAAATTGGTTATTCCGAGCTCCATAGATGATAGCACCCGGTACCGGGTCTTCGACGTTGCTCTGGTGAGCGCGGGAATCTTGAGTGCGGTGAGCGTTGTAAGGGGTAGATTATTGGACGGCTGGAACAATGTCGACGGAACAATGCCGGAGAGGCGGGGATCTCGCTCGCACGGCGTTTGGCGAGGCTTTTCCATTCCTTGCCGGCAACCCCATCTTTAGACCCCCTACTCTCTGCAGAGGCTACATTTCGAGTTCTAGCTCGCTCTTCCAATCTTTTCCATCGCACGGGTTTTGGGGAGTTGTCAGTCGAAAACATTGGAAATCCTTCCACATACCAAGAGTTTAAATAGATTTGCAAATTCAAGTCTCTAATCGGTGGACT
>JBMNUL010000023.1:0-22389 GCA_050946255.1 Coriobacteriales bacterium
AATATAGATTTGGTTAATAAGACGGGCGCCTCGAGCGCCCGCCATCCCAAGTATGAAAATTCGATTGGAACCGCCAAATCTTGAAGGCAGCGCTCAGGCATCTGAAGGCTCCCTAGCGCTCAGTTGAAACTCACTTCAAGATGATCGATGCGTGAAGTGTTTTCCCGTCCTGGCTTTTCACGAGAATTATCTGCTCGTCCTCATATTCATAATGCTCGATCCTCACCACGGACTCGGGCTTGACCTCGCGCCTATATGCAATTTCCACATCATCGTAGTGTTTGGTGTCAAGGCCGTGTGGCAGAGCCTCCATCGCAAAATCTAGATATGCCGGATTGTGAACATGATTGTTGCAGTCGACCATTGATTTCGCAGTGCGGAACTCGGTGACCCCAACAGGTTCGCCCAAGTCCAAGCTTCGAACGTTAATGTACTTATAGCCGTAAAGACGGTGCTCATCCGGTTCGGGTCCGTAAACTTCCATTAGTTCAGGGGTAAGCCTGCGCATGACACCCTTCTCAGGATCCGCTGCTCCCCAAACAGCAGTGGCAACAGCGCAAACCTCCCCGTTGGAGTCAAGGATGTCATAGTCCCTGTTCGTGAGATTTCTCAAGTAATCGATCACCCAGGTCCTAGCAGTGATGGTCTCGCAGACCCTGCAGCGTTTGAAAACCTGAAGCTTCCATCTGAGCACCATCCACTCAAGATGGCGGTAGGCCTCGTCGTCCATGCTCTGACCAACCATGTGGCCATGCAAATTGGTCACGTTGGTCAATGCCTCTAGGATGGCCTTGTTTGTAATGAGGTTGCCCTCCCCAACGTCCTGTATGCCGACGAAGAAATCTTGGCTCGCTATCAATTCAAACCCCCATGAACAAAACGGATTACCGAGAAACATCCTAACAGATGCGTAGGGATGAGGATGAAGGCAACTGCACAAAATGCCAATCAATTTTCAATGAGATCATTGCCAAAGGCGAGCTCAAATCAATCAGCAATAGAACCCATGTCAAAGGCGAGCGCCGAAGGAACCCTAAAAAAACGAGCGGCAAGGCAGAAGAGAATTTAATCATTTTTGAGTTTGCATAATAGCGAGATTTTATAAAACGTTCAATGCTTACGAGGAACTACTATTTACCCCGAGAGATGAACTAAAGCAAGCATTGTAAACCTTGAATCAAATTCAATAGATATTCGACATATTGAAGAAAGGAACTACGATGAGCGCTGTTCAGACACAGGAAAGACTAGTTACCACCCAGAAAGAACATCCAGAGATCTCATTCACAGAAGAGGATTATTATTCAGTTCTCATGAACTGCCCATTTGGAAACTCTCAGGCACATGCAAATGCCGAGAAGATCCAATCTATGGCAGAAGATTTCCGCGCAATGCGCGCAGCCTGCCCGCTCAACATCATGGCATCCATTAACTGAGCAATTTAGTCGAAATCCAGGTCAATACCGATTCGTCAATCCCCCTGCAAATCAACCTGCAGGGGGATTTTCATTCCCGAGCCGCATTAATAGAAGGAGACGGGAGATTCAATCTCCCGTCTCCAATTTTTCAGCCGGAAACCCGACTTGCAGTTCAATCAGAAGAGCAAGGACTACTCAGCCTCACGAGCAAGCTCCTTGGCGGTCTTCTTGAACGGGTTGACGATGCAGAGAATGATTGCGAGCACTGCATAGACGAAGATTCCAATGAACGCGCTCATATGCAGCGTGGGAACCGTCATGGAGTTCTCGGCAACGCCGCCGGCAAGAAGCTGCAGCCAGAAGGAAGCGAGGAACGTGGCGCAGTTGAAGATTGCAATCGTGATTGCCGTTGCAAGTCCGAGACGAATCGGCGAGGTATGCACGCCGACGATCTGGAATGCACCTGGAAGGATGACGCCGAATGCGATTCCGATGAGAATCGTGGCGGCGAAGATCTGCCAGATCTGACCAGCATCGGTGCTGGCGATGGAAGCGAAGATGTAGCCAATCAGACCAAGGAAAAGTCCAACTGGGAGAATCCAGCGCTTGAGGGCCTTGTACATGCTTCCATAAACGATACCGATGATCATTCCGGCAATCGTGTAGCAGGTCATTGCCTGAGCGGAAATGATCGGGGCGTTGGTGACGGAGTTGGGATCTCCGGCAATGTCGAGGATGTTCTTGGTGAACACGGAAAGTCCCATGAAGACGGGCTGGTTGAACAGGTTGACGCAAAGCATCAGCAGACCGGCGAGCACGCAAGCGATTCCAAGCTTGCCCTTGGCCTCCTTGCTGTCCTTGTCGACGGTCTTGGCCGTAATCGGGGGATCCGGGAGGAACAGCGAGAAGATGACGCCGATGATCAGGAAGAAGTAGCCGAAGTAATGGAGCTGCCATCCCATGTCGGCGCTGGCACCGGCGAGGAATCCGCCGAGCTGCTGCATGATGATTCCACCGATGTTGGTGAAAGTGGTGTAGAGACCGAGCATCCTGGCCTGCTTGGTGTCAGAATATAACGCAAGCACCAATCCTTTGCCGACCGGGTTCATAGCGCCGATTCCGACTCCGAAGAGGCAACGGCAGAGAACCAGGGTCCCGAATGAAGGATCCGGTAGGAAGGCAGGGAGAACTCCGAAGACCAGCATCATCAGGACTCCGAAGAAGGAAATCCATTTATATCTGATCTTGTTGCCAACCAGAATTCCCGCTATCAAGCAGCAGGGAACAAACGTGAAGGCGTAGGCCTGTGAGACGAGCGAGACGTTAACCCCGGTTCCAGCGAAATGCGCTGCGAGCTGTGACATCGCTGGAGTGGTGACCGAGAAGCCCATGCTCATGAGCGCAAGCGCCATGATGCTTACAGCATTCATCTTGGTGGGGCTAGCGCTCCTAGTGTTGACTTCGGTAGTCATACAATCCCCTTTCAAACAACATTTCCTACCCAATTTCCCGTCGAGGCTCATCTCTGAACAAACCCAGACCGCTCGCAGCGAAATAAACGCGGCCGAAACTCCGAACAGGGATGAACTGTGACAGAAGAACAATCTTGCTGTTTGTATCTAACAGCTGGCAATTGTCTCAATTGGGTAGATTACCATACTTGCAAATTCATTATCCGAACAATCTCTGCAACGAGCTTCATATTTAAGTTTTTTCTACTTGGTTGCACAATAAAAAATAAATACTGTGCAATCGTGTCAACAAAAAACGTGCCGGCACGCCACTGCATGCCGGCACGATTCAACGATGTTGAAATCAGCCTCAGTCTACCAACCTGATGATCTGGGGTTCGGAGACAAGAACCTCGGTCTCCATCATGTCTGCAATTGCGCCCTGCACTGCATCCTCATGGGATTCGTGGGTGATGACCATGAGATCCGTGGTCTTTCCGTCTCCACCGCGCTGCATGACCGATTTAATTGAGATTCCCCTATCGGCGAGAATCTTGGAAATAGCGGCGATCACGCCGGTCCTGTCCTTGACCGGGATGCGGATGTAGTATTGAGCGGTGAGTTCTGATATCGGGATGACCGGCAGGGAGTCCGTGCAGGTGCATCCGCGGAAGACGTCAATGCCATCAGTTAGGAGCTTTGCCGTCTCGAGCACATCTCCCATAACAGCCGAAGCCGCGGCTCCAGAGCCTGCCCCCTCCCCATAGAACATCGTGTTCCCGACGAAATCTCCCACGACGTAAATCGCATTGTAAACGCCATCAACGCTCGCAAGCGGATGGGAAGTCGGAATCATCGCAGGATGCACGCGAACCTCGATTCCATTGGGCTTGCGCTTTGCAATTGCCAGGAGCTTGATCTTGTATCCCATCTCAGCTGCAAACTGGAGGTCGATCGGCATGATCTTGGTGATTCCCTCGGTCGGAACCTGATCGATCGTGACCCTGCTGTTGAAGGCGATGGAGGCTAGAATGGCGATCTTCGCTGCGGCGTCGAAGCCGTCGACATCGGCTGACGGGTTGGCCTCTGCAAAACCGTTGCGCTGAGCCTCGCGCAGGACAGTGGTGTAATCGCTTCCATCCTCGGTCATCTTGGTGAGCATGTAGTTGGTAGTGCCGTTCACGATGCCAATCACCGAGCTGATCTCGTTGGCGTCTAGTGAGTGCTTTAGCGGACCGATAATCGGAATCCCGCCCCCAACAGAAGCACCGAACAATATAGAGACGCCATTCTTCTCGGCGGCATCGAAGATCTCCTCGCCACTAGAAGCCATGAGCGCCTTGTTGGCGGTAACGACGTGCTTGCCCGCATTCAGAGCGTTGAGGACAAACGTCTTGGCCACTCCGGTTCCACCGATGAGCTCGATGACGATGTCGATATCGGGGTTCTCTATGACCTTGTTGGCATCGTCGACGAATATGTCCTCAACTCCAAACTCCACTGCCTGGTTCCTGTCTAGAGAAGAGCACATGGCAAGCTGGATGTCCACACCCTGATGCCTCAGGATGTCGTCGTGATGTGCCTTGATGATCCTGATGACGCCCCCGCCGACAGTTCCCATGCCGATAAGGCCGATTTTCACTTGACGCATATTGCCTCCAGTTCAGTCCGCGAAAAAAGTCGATTGCGAGCTGATTCTACTACTTCTTGGCGTTCTCGCCCATCTCGTCGTAGTCGCCGCCGGCTTCGTTGCTCACGCAAGTTCCCGCGTCGATCACGAGGTTGCTGCCTGTGACCATTGCAGATTCATCGGATGCGAGGTAGACGGCTCCGTAGGCGATGTCCTCGGGATAGACGATGCGACCGAGCATGAAGTTGTTCGCGATGAGGTCGGGGTTCTCTTGCACTGCCTTTGGGGTCATGTTCGTGAGGACAGGGCCCGGTAGGATGCAGTTCACGCGAACGCGCTTGGGTGCGAACTCCTTGGCAACGTTTCTGGAAACGTTGGTTACAGCGGCCTTCATGGCACCGTAGTAGTAGGAGTTGAGCTCGGGCCAGATGGAGGAAATCGAAGCGACGTTGACGATGCTGCCCCCGCCGAGCTCTACCATATCCGGGATGAACGCTTGCATCGTCCACATATAGGAACGGAAGTTGGTCTCGACGATATCGACGAGGTCCTGATCGGTTTGTTCTAGGAATGGCTTGGAGCGGAGAATGCCCGAACTGTTGAACAGCACGTTGGGCTTGCCGTATTTCCTGTGTACTGCGTCGCTGAGCTTTGCAATCGTATCCTTCACTCTCAGGTCTCCCTGCACGAAAATCGCATCTCCGCCATTGGAGAGGATCTCGTTCACGACCGCATTTCCACGCTCCTCGTTTCGACCGGTGGCAACCACCTTGGCGCCTTCTTTTGCGAACATCTTCGCAGTAGCAGCTCCTATACCAGAAGTTGCACCGGTAACCACAGCAATCTTGTTCTCCATTCTGCCCATAGCTTGTTCTCCCTTCATTTTTCTCGCCGGCAATTCTCGATGCCGGCTCTAGCCAGTTAATATCAAAACTTTATCAGATTTAAGAATAATTACAGACGTTGCCTACTCTTTCTTAGGCAACTTGCCGATCTTCTCCATCTCATCTGCTATATATCCCAATCCGTATTTCTCCCAGGTCTCACGGTATGGCCATGCGGTGGCTCGGTCCCATCCCCTGGTGTCGTAGTATCTGTCGACCAGCCTGTTGAAGCCATCCCAATCGGCAACCTCTCCCCTGGTATCGGGAATGCTGATCCCAGGCCATACGGCATTGACCTCCATCTCGCGGTCACGGTCGTGATTGCGGATGAGAATCGCACGGTAGAGCAGCTTCGACCTGCTGGCGGCGTCGACAAGCTCCTGCTGCGTCATGTTCAAGCCGGTGGCGGCGTTGTAGGCTTCAACCTCCATCGTGTCCCAGAAGAGGTCGGGGCTCTGCCATTCACAGCTCATGACGCTGTCCTTGATCTCGCCCTTCGTCTCGTCCCTGATTATGCTGTCCACAAGTTCCTGGCTGTCATATTCGTTGCCGTAGATCTTGAGGAGGTTCTCATATTTGTCGTGATGATGCTCCATCGTCTGCATGTCTCGCGATGAGACCATGAGGCATATCGTAGTCGCCAGCCAAGTGGGCTTCTCGACCGTCGCCTCGTAGCCGCGGCCCTGCCAGTGAAACGAATGTCCCCATGCGGTCTCGAGGCTGATTGGCAGGGGAAGCTCCTTTCCACCAAGCTCCTGCGAAATTCGCCCGTGGTAGATCGTATCTCCGAACTTCTCCTTGCCCATCTTGCGAATGGCCCTGGCCATTCCCTCTGCAAGAAGGTCGCCGTAGAATCCCTTGCGGAAGATGATCGACTCGAGGATGTACTTCACGAACTCCGGGTTCTCCACGTCAATCTCCATTCCGAAGTCGACGTCGTCGAACACTCCTTCCTTCTTGCCCATCGCAAGCCAGGGCAGAAGCCATATCTGCGTATCCCATTTGTCGAGACCGTAATCGTTGCACATCTCGTTGATGAGGTTTCCCTTCTCGAAGTCCGGCTTCCAGAAGTTGAGGATGTCGGGCTTGATGGGGGTGTTGAGCTTGTCGAAGTACGGGTCTGTGGGATCTGGGGTCGGGAACTCGCGGGAGAGCATCTTGCATGGCTGCATGTGGTTCTGCTCGGTCATCCAGTTGGAGCCGACCGTGCTGGGAACATCGACCTGGAATCCATAGGCCATGATGCTGACGCACTTTTCCACGTGGTTGATCTTCTCACCCTTGTCGAGCCAGGAGTTGGTACCCATCATCAGGGCATTGCAATGCTGGTTGCACCCGTAGCTGCAGCAGATGTTCGCACGGGTGAAATCCCCCTTGGCGATGCTCCCGGGGAGGCCGAACTCATGGAGCTCCTGCAAGGGAGAGCGCCTCATATAGGGAGACCCCATCTTCAACCTGAGCTCGAGGGTCTTCTCTATATCCGCAACGGCGACCACACCGGTGCCATGCACGGTTATCGCCTTCAGGTTCTTGGATCCGAACACCGCCCCGAATCCGGACTTTGCCAACACGCAGTCCTGGTCGGTGGTTATCGTGCCGTTCCTGCATAGGTTCTCACCCGCAGGTCCTATGACCATCGACTTGAAGTCCTCGCCATGCTTTTCCTTGAGGAAGTCCTGGGTCTGGTGGACCCTCATCCCCCACATCTCATCGGCATTTAGGAACTCGACGTTCTCGTCCTCGATGAGGATGTATGTGTGCTCGTCGGCCTTGCCCTCGAGGATGAACCCGTCGTAGCCCGCGAACTTGAGCTCGGAGCCAAACCAACCTCCGATTCCCCCAAATGAGAACTGGGTCGGGAGATTGTTCGCGGCGATTCCGACCATCTCGCTGCGCCCACCAGTGGGAATCGCCGTGCCCGTGGTGGCGCCTGTCATGTAGATGAGCTTGTTTTCCGGGTCGAAGCAATCCACACCCGGTCCAACCTCGTCGTAGAAGATCTTCTCCGCGAGCATCCTACCGCCAATGTACTTGGGCACGTAATCATATGTGGAGATGATCTCGGTAGTCTTGTCAGTGAGATTGATTCTGAGGATCTGGCCTTCGTAACCGTAGAGGTGCAGAGTGTTCTTGGGATTGTCGACGATGTCGCTTACCGTCCTGTTCGTCATCTCTGCCACCTCACATCTGCGATAGCTCGACCACATCTGTGATCTCTGGATCGACGACATGTCCCTCGGGGTCCTTGCTAACTCCGAGGCAGCGAACAGGGCAATACTCGACGCAAGCGGGACCCTCTGGCCTCGTCCTGCAGAGGTCGCACTTCTTCGCACGCCATTCCTTGCGGGTGTGACCTTTAGCCATGTTTATCCTGGGAGGATCGAACTTGCATTTCTTGATGCACATCCCGCATCCGATGCAGAACTCCTCGTTGATGTAGACGATGCCATTCTCGTCAATGCACATCGCCTCATCTTTCTTTGGGCAGGCCTCATAGCATGGGTGGTCATCGCACTGCTGGCACGAATAGATCGTGGTAACGCAGTTGCGCGACCCTCCCCTCTTGGCGAAGATCCTGTTATGGCTAGGACTCACCAATCCATCATGCAACAACGAGCAGATGGCCTCACAGGAATTGCACCCCGCGCAGAACGAGTACTCCCCGGAGTACTGCACGATGTGATTCCCGAATTTCGAATTGTCGGGCATGGCACCCGTCTCCTTTCCAATACGCCCAGATTGCAGCAAGGACAGAACGGCTCGCTACAAGCTGGGCAATGAAAAAACTTCCCCCTGTTCCCTTTTTGGTTATTCTAATTACAAGAATATGAAAATAGCAAAAACGAGATAAAGCGGGCTACTGAGAAATCTGCGAACCAGTATTTCTTCTTTAGTTTCCGTCTAATTTTCGAACAGCTTTTGCACTCGCTACGATTTTGTCGTTTTCGTAGTGCAAGTGGAGGTCAGATGTGCACTTTGCACTGCCTAGGAATCGAGACTCGGCAAATCTGACTCAGTTGAATCCCTTGCCGGAACCCTTTCCCTGCTTCGACGCCTGCCCTCTTCGAGGAACTTGATCTTGAAGTCGATGAGGCAGCGGTCGCGAGTTCCCTTGTTTGAGAAATCGATGTTGAAGTTCTCCTTGATCTTGTCGATGTGGTAGAGAACGGTGTTCCTGTGCATGAACAGCTGCTTAGCCGTCGAGGAGATGTTGCAATCGCAGTTGAGATAGACCCAGAGCAGAGCGAAGTCGTCGGACCCGATTTCCTTATCGTGCTTGATGACCTTATCCAAGAAAGAGTGCGAGAAGGCAAACCTCCTGAACTTGCTCTGCTCCTGCTTGCTGTCGATCAGGTAATAGATCAGGGCATCTTCGAATGCATAAACGGTTTTCTGCTCAGAACCCTGTACCATGGAGTGCTCGACGTCTATCGCCATCTTGTACTCGCACGCGAGAGAAGCCTGCTCGTAAGCCAAGTTGATGTCATATATATCCGCAAAGACCTGGGAAGTGCCGGCGTACATATCAAATGGATCGCAGACCAAGCTGGTCACATCATTTGAAACCTTGGAAATAGAGAACGAGCCGTCATCGTCGTCATCCGCATACATCAGCACGACCATGTCTCCGTCGTAGCGGAATGGGATGCTCTTCGAGCCGTTGATCTTCTTCATCGCGGCAACCATCGAGGTGAGATTGTCCTGACGGTCTTTCTTAGAGACGGCATTCTTGAAGAGAACGAGCTTGTATTGTGGTTTATCCGGAAAATCAAAGGACTTGAGCCTTTCCTCCACATAGCGTTTGTCCATGGGATTTCCCAAGATGAGGTTGATGAAGAACATGTCTACGGGGTTCTTGGACTCCAGCTCGCTCTTCCAGATTCTCGAGCAGAACTTGGCGTTCCAATCTATGAAGAGCCTGGCGTAGTCCAGCATTCCATCTGACATCGGCTTCTGGTCGCATACGATCATGCAGTTGCCGAAGTAATTGCCCATGCCCCAAATCGGGAGGATGAATATCTCCACGTTCTCGCCGGAATTCGTCCTGGTGGTTATCATCTTCATGACATTTTTATCGAGCGGGGTCTCTATACCGAAGGCCTTGACCATGCGGTCCGTGTAGAAACCCGTCTCGATCAAGAGCTCGCTCAACTTGTCAGGAGCTTCCCTGTGCCTCGTATACGCCAGGAGCTTGTTCGTGTTGTCGGAAACGGCGATGAAGTTCTCGAGGATGTCGTCGCTCGCATCGACAAGATCCTGAATCGACCCCTTTACGTTGGCAATCTGGTCCATCCTCCTGAACCAGAAGAGCATATTGATGAAGAACTCCTGAACGAGGAAAAGGATGTAGGCATAGGCACGGTCTTTCTTGACCATGAACACGCGATCCGAATATCTCGGTAGCCACAGTGGAGTTTCATCGCCATCGTGCACGACTAGGAACAACGACGATGGATGGCGTTTCAACTGTTCTTCTGCCTCTCGGCTCCTGGTGACGAACAGCACTTGGCTTTCGCGAACTCCTTGTAAATCTGGGTTTCGGTCGTCTTCGCTGGGAAGAACGCAGAAACCCCTCAGCAGCCATTTCCCATTATCCGGATTGTTGAGGACCTCCATAGAGGACATGAAATCCTTGAACATTGCAAGCGAGACCCTTGGCAAATCCTGTTCTATGAAAAACGATGGAGTGTTTCTGCTCCTCATCTAGCATCTCCCGCTATCCATCTACTTTTTGAAACCTCCGCGCACGCCAGCTGTGTTCGTAATGCCGGCTTGAAGTGACAGCGAAGCGCCGCACTTAGCGCAAATCTTGGAGCCCCTTTCATTCTCGAACCCGCACTGCAGGCACTTGGTAACAAGAATGGGGTCCTTGATCTCTCCCCTGCACAGACCGCAGTTTATGCATGCGTATCCGCATTTAGACATATTACAAACTCCCCGCAATCTGATTTTCCGATGACGGAAAGGCGGTTCGGAATAAATCCGAACCGCCTCTCATTTTACAGCTAATCGGGCAGTATAGGACATTCAGCAAGCATTCGCCCAACATGCACTTTGCATTCGAACAACTCCGGGCGATTGATGCGGTCCCGAAGCCTCGATCCTTTGTCGCCATCCCCAAAGGGAGAACGACCTCCGGATGGGAATCATGCCAATCTAGCGAGTGAAGATGGCGATGTTCTTCTTGCCCGCCTTCTTGGCCTTCTCCGCGAGCTCCTCAATGGGTCCATACACCATCACGGCCGCCTGGCAGTGGTGAACGCAGGTTGGGAGCTTCCCCATGGCGACCCTCTCGGCACAAAGGTCACAGAGGCTCGTCGGGATAGGCAGATAGTTGTACTCATAGGAACCGTTGGAGTTCTTGCGGGGTCCATCCTGCAAGATCTTGATTCCAAAATCGCCCTTGGGCATATCGTGCTCTTTCTTGCAGGCTACCTCGCAAGCATGGCAACCCGTGCAGAACTCATAGTCGATGAAGAGTCCATATTCTCCTGGCTTGGCCATTTATCTCTTTCCTCCGCTTCTTAATTCTCGTGGTTGCCCCAGCCATCGTAGAAGCTCGGGGTGTCGGTCTTGTGGGAAATACCATGTGTGTAACCGCTGCCCTTGGTAACCTGATACGTGGGCTGGTCCTCGAGCTTGGTGTTCTCGGGCGTGCAAGGATAAACCTTTGCAAGACCGCACTTGATTGGAGCACCATAACCGCTCTCACCGTTCTCGCACATCGGGATCAGGTTGTTGGGGTTCGAGTCGAACACTCCGAAAAGGCTGGGCTCTGCGGCCTCTTTCTCCGGGTACCACCAACCGTGCTCGGTGGAGATGACCCTCGGGTCGAGCACATCGCAATAACGGGCGATCTGACGGCACTTGCCCATCTGGTTCTCGATCCAGGCCCACTGGCCATCCTCGATGCCGTACTTCTTGGCAGTGTCGGGATGGATGTCGAAGCGAGGATAGGGATGCAACTCGCGGCTCGTGGTATCAGGCTGGCGCCACTCGGAATGGAAGAACTCGAAGGAGCGTTTCCCGGTGGTGAGAACGAGCGGGTACTCTTCCGTGAGCTCGGGAGTGGAGTACGGGCTTGTTGGCGGCTCCTCGTAGAACGGCAGGGGATCCATTCCCCAAGCATTGAACAGGGTGCTGTAGAACTCGTAACGTCCAGTTGGGGTCATGAAGCCGACCTGTCCATCCGGGCGGAGCAGACCCTTCTCGTACTTCTTGTAGCGGAAATCTCCATAATGCATTCCGCCCATCTTGTGCTCGAGGTCCTCTAGCGACCAGGGGACGTCGGCATCCTGCATTCTCCAGTTCATGTAGTCGCGCGGGGTCTGGACCCACTCCGGCCACTTATCGGGGGCGAGCCTGTGACCGAGGTCGATCATGATCTGCTCGTCCTCCTTGGCCTCGTAATAGGAGCTGCACTTGGTGAGCGAGCGCATCGGGTCGAACCAGATTCGCACGCAGTCGCGCTCGTTTGACATCGCACAGGGAAGCACGAGGTCTGCAGCGGCGACGATGAAAGGCGTCTTGAAGAGGTCGATGACGCAGATGAAATCGACATTCTCCATCGCCCTGTAGATACGTGGCGCATCCTGGCCCATGTTGGTGATCGGGTTGGAAGACTGGATCCAGAGCATGCGCACTGGCCTTGGCTTGCCGGTCTCTATTGCCTCGAGAATTGCATCGGACTGCGAGGAGGCGGTGAAGCCGTACTTCTTCAGCGGGTAACGGTCGTTGCCGAGCCTCATGTCGATCTTCTCCTGATCCACGTACTGGATTCCGGAGTTGTATCCGAACTCGAGTCCCTCTGCCTGGTCGATGAGGATGTTCCCACCGGGATTGTCGATGTTTCCGGTAACGCCAGCCAGGCAGGCAATCGCGTGCGCGGTTTGGGTTCCGATCTTCGACATGTCCACGGCAAGGCCCCACTGAATCGAAGAGGGCTTCGACTTTGCATAGAACCGAGCGGCTTCCACAATGGTGTCCTTGTCGCACCAGCAGATCTCTGCGACCTTCTCGGGCGGGTATTCCTGAACGCGCTCTGCAAGGGCATCGTAGCCATAGGTCCAGTAGTCGATGAACTCATGATCGACGAGGTCCTCGTTGATGATGACGTTGAGCATTCCAAGTGCAAGTGCGGCGTCGGTGCCGGGACGGATCTGCAGCCAATACTTGGACCTGGAGGCGATCCAGGTGAGCTGCGGGTCCACTGTGATGAGCTGGCTTCCGCGTTTCATGCACTCGACGATCCAATGGCCCAGGAAGGCATCAGAGTTGTTGACCACGGGGTTTGTCCCCCAGATCATGATGCACTCGGGAAGCTGCCACTCGGGATCCTCCTCATAGCGGGTCTCGCGGAACTGGGACATATCCGCAACCCACTGATTGCCCATCAGCACATAGCAGAGAGCGGTGCGGGGAAGCATGCAGGAGTCTCCGGAGAGGAAGCAGAGGGTGAGGTCCGCTCCGCCGAAGTTGGCATATTCGTTGTGGGCGATGACCTGGGAAACGTTGCGGCCTGTCCCGATCATGGAAACGATTGACTCTGGACCGCTCTCCTTCTGGAACCTGCGGACGTTCTCCTCGATGATGTCGTAGGCCTCATCCCAGGAGATGCGCTCCCACTTGTCCTCGCCGCGTTTTCCGACCCTCTTCATCGGGTATTTGAGCCTGTCGGGGTTGTTCACGATCTCGGGCAGCTCGAGGCATCTCATGCACAGCTTGCCGTTGCTGAAGGGACTGTTGGGGTCGCCCTCTGTCTTGACGAGCTTGCCGTTCTTGTCCGTGTAGAAGATGATCTGGCACCCCTCATGGCAACCAGGTCCCGACCACATTGTCGTACGAGTAGCGGTGAGGTCTCCTTCTTGCCAATGCAACTGCTTTGGATAAAGGTCCATGTTGTACTCGTTGTTGTACGCAACCATTCTCTATCTGCCTCTCCTCTCCAATTTCCCCATGTTAATTGCGGGATCATCCCGCCACGTGCACGGTATCCAGCCTCTTTTCAAGGCAAATATGCTAACAAAAACAGTTTAGAAGGATTTACCTGCACTTTTTAGTCAAAGAATTACGAAATGCGATTTCATATTTGTAACAAATGCCAAGCTGCGATAAGGGCTTTTTCGCATGCAAGTTTTCTTGATTCTCATTCGAGAATAGTGTCCACGGAAATTCCAGATTCACATGGCCCAACTCCAGGGAGGACGTTGGAAAACAAGCTCCAACGCCCTCCCTTTCAAACAGTGTGGATCCCGCACAAACTAGCCTGTAAAGCCGATAGCCTACCTGGGATTAATACCTCCCGAGGTCGCGGGCGATTGTGTAGGCGGTGCTGTTCGCCGCATACACGTTCTTGGGGTCAAGGCAGTCGCCGATCTGGAAGAAAAGCGGAGTCTTGCCCCTGAGTCCGAGCGCCTCCTCGCGCTTGGGAATCATGCCTAGGGCGTAGATGACGGTATCGGCCTCGTATAGCTTTTGCTGACCAATCTCGGAATCGCTCTCACCACCGGCAAGGTGGATGACCGACTGCAACATGCCCTTCTCGATCGTGTCGCAAAGAGGCGCCGGGCTCCCATTGTCTCCAACGTACTCTCCCACAACGCCCTTGTCGTTGATCTCGACGGCCTTGGTGGAGGTGATGAGCTCGACGTTTAGCTTCTTCAGCTCTACGTTGATGGCCATCGCGTGAATCAGATTGCCGGAGAAGTTCAGAGAGTTGGCCATCTCCATGATCTTGGCATCCTTGCCCATTCCCTTGAGGAAGAGCGCGCACTCGATTCCAGAGAGTCCGCCACCCAAGATTATCGCCTTGTCGTCAATCTCGTCCGGGTGCATATATGCGTACTCGACCGGCATCACGTTCTTGCCGTCGATTCCCGGAATTCTCGGGACCAGCTGCTTGGCTCCAATGGCTGCGATGACGACGTCCGGGTTGATCTTTTCGACGAGCTCGGAGTTCGCCTCCGTGTTGAGCATGAGGTCGATGTTGGGGTCATCCTCGACGAGTCTTGCCTGATGGTCGAGGTACTTCATGAGGTTCTGCTTGAACGGAACCTTGGTCTCGCAACGAAGCGCCCCGCCCAGCTGGCCGGTCTTCTCGACCAGAGTGACCTTGTGGCCACGCTCGGAAGCTGTGAGCGCTGCCATCATTCCGCCAGGGCCACCGCCGGCGACGAGGACGTTCTTCTTGTACTTGACGATCGGGTCGGCGTACTTGGTCTCGCGCTCGAAGCCGATCTCGGGGTTGATCGCGCAAATGTTCGAGAGCTTGGTGAACTGGCAGGAGAAGCACTCGAAGCACCTGATGCACTTGCGGATCTCCTTGTCACGTCCAGTCTGAGCCTTGAACGGGAGGTCCGGGTCTGCGAAGAGCTCGCGGGCGAGCATGACCACGTCGGCCTGTCCAGAGGCAATGATCTCCTCCATGAACTCGGGCTCGGCGATTGCACCGACTGCAGCGACCTTGGTCTCCTTGAGGACGCTCTTGATTGCCGCAGCGTATTTTACGTTGACTCCGTCGGGAAGGAACATCGACGGATGCGTGGTCGTGAAAACATCTGGGTTCTCGTGGGCACCGACCGATGCGTTGATCATGTCCCACTTGCCGTCGAGCAGCTTCACGAACTCCTTCGCATACTCCTCGTCGTATCCGTTGGGATCGCACTCGGTGACGCTGATCCTGAGGTTGATCGGGAAACCGCGACCGCACTTCTTCTTGATGTTGTCTGCGATGGCGTTGACGAACCTAACGCGGTTCTCGAGGCTGCCGCCCCACTGGTCTTTACGCGTGTTCTTCGGGGAGAGGAACTGGTTCAGCATCCAGCCGTGCCCAGCTGCGACGGTGACCATGCCATAGCCGCAATGCTTTGCGGTCTGAGCTGCATCGCCATACTTCTCTATCGTCTCCAAGATGATGTCCTCGGGCATGGCCTGGACCTCCAGACCCATTGGGTTCACACCATCCACGGCACCGTAAAGTGGAGACCCGAAGGTGAAGTGGCTGTGATAGGCGTTGGGGCCGCAGTGCTGAAGCTCGGCATCAGCAACGGCACCATGCCTGTTGATGCAGGAAGTGAGCCTGAAATGAGGTGCGAGAGCATGGGGGTCGTCCAACCTGATCGTGGGCCCGACCGCTCCCCTCTCGTTGTCGGCCATGATGGATCCGATGCTCACGGTTGCAGCTCCGCCCTCTGCCTTGCGTTCGAAATAGGCGATGAAGTCGTCGCCGGGGAACAGGTTGTCAGAGGGATAGTACTCGAGCCCCACAGGTGCAGCAAAGATCCTGTTCCTGAACTGAGTTTTTCCCAAAACGAGTGGTTCGAAAAGATGGTCGTATTTGCCCATGATAGGTTGCGGGTCAATGCCCGCCTCTCCTTCCTCTCAAAGAACCTTCAATAACCTCAAAAAGGAAAAGAAGCCATTCGAAAAATGGCTCCGTGTCTAAACGCATTATAAATTTTAAGGTTAAGCAGCGACAATTTAGCCAAACATTTAATCAATAGATGTGCAAAATGCACAGGCAGGCTCTTTCCAAATGGATGAAATCACCACGACCTGCTCCAGTTTCAACCGCCTGAAGTAAAAAGAGGAATCTTTTCGCTGCCGGTCTGCGACGAACTAAGTTGCTCGCTCCCCTGCCAGAAATCAAGAGGAAATCAAGCCTTGCCCTTTGATTCTGCCCGGCGTCTAGCCGCAACCTCGAAGGGGCACTCATGAGCAGATCCATCGGACTTTGCCGTTGCTCGATTGCATGGGTGGTTGCACATCTCAAGCGTGTAGTTGCAACGCACCGCTACCTGGTCAATGCGGAGGAACTTGGAAATGTCGGCGTGGCAATGAGGGCAGAGCCCGTCCTTTTTCGCAAGCTTTGGAAACACGATGAGCCCGCATTCGGGGCAGTTCATCGACTGCTTGACCACACCCTTGCACTGCCCGCAGGCTGGATTGCAAACATAGCACGGCAATTACGGTCGCTCCCTCATCTGATAAAGGTCCTGCGCCGCTAGCTGCAGCGCAGGACCGTTTCCAGTTCGTCCACTGACGATTATATGATATTGGCCCACAACTCGCGTTGTCGTGGACATCAGAGCCATCAGACCAGCTTGTTCACGCAAGAACGGCACACGATGATGCAGTTCTCGGCTGTGAGAGGGCCATCGGGGTCGACGACCATTGCCTCCCAACCAGCTTCGTTGGCACCACCCTGCATACTGTAAATGCACCTGTGGCCGCACTTCTCACCATCATGTCCGTGTCCCTCGGCCTCGCACTCGCAGCATCCTCCAGCCCTGTTCCAGGCCTTGTTGACCTCTTCCTGGGGGATAATGCCCTTTCCACCGGAGACTTCGGTATCTTCCTTGAGTCCGTACTCGCCGTTCTCCACGTACTCGACCTCGCGCTCGGCAGCCTTCTCCTTGTTGCGCCTGATTGCCTCGGGATCTTTGTTGATGAATGGCTCGGCGCCATCGACGGCAAGCCTGTAAATCACGGACCTCGGCTTGTCTATGGCAAGTTTTGCCAGCTCCTCAACGGTGTCGTAGTACATGCATCCCGCCTGGCAATGATGCACGCAGGTTGGGAGCCTGCCCTCGCTGACCCTTCCGGCGCAGAGATCGCAGAGGCTGGTGGGCACGGGCATGTAGGTGTACTCCCAGCTTCCATCGGGATTCTGCCTCGGCCCATCTTGGAGGACCTTGATTCCCCAGGCATCTAGCGGGAGCTTCTTGTTGAGCTTGCAGGCTACCTCGCACGTATGGCAGCCGGTGCAGTATTCATAGTTGATGAGCAGTCCATATTCGGTCATCTCTATTACCCCTCCTGCTTCGATGCCTTGGCGTCGGCATAAGTTCCCTCTACTTTGTACATGCGGTTGGTGGGCATCGGGATCCTCTCGTAATCCCATCCGCCCAGACGGGTGACCTGCTCGCTGGGCATGACCTTGCTGTTCTCGGGCGTGGCCTTCTCGATCCTGCAGAGCAGCCCCTTGTAGGGAGCACCATAACCGGTCTCGCCGACCTGCATCATCGTGGTGAGGTTGTTGATATTGGAGTTGAAAACGCCGAAGATATTGGGCTCTGCGGCCTCGGTCTCGGGGAACCACCAGCCATGCTCGGCGCTGATGCAGCCTTCCTTCATCCCATAATCGAAGTGGGCGCGCTGACGGCACCTTCCGCGCTGGTTCTCAATCCACACCCAGTCGCCGTCCTCGATCCCATATTTCTCCCCATCCTTGGGGTTCATGTCCACGAGGGGCTCTGGATGAAGCTTGCGCATCAACGGCAGATTGCGGTGCTCGCTGTGGAAGAACTCGTATGAGCGATGGCCGGTCGTGAGGACCAGCGGGTATTTCTCGAAGAGATCCGGAGTGGTGATCGGGCTCTCTGGTGGCTCGCGGTAATCTGGCAGCGGGTCGTTTCCGAAGGCCTCTAGCGTCGTGCAATAGAGCTCGATTCGACCCGTTGGAGTGTTGAATCCGGGCTGGCCATCTGGGCGCAGTCCACCGGTCTCATAACGGCGGTATCCCTGAGGAGGCCAGACATAGACCTTGTCCTGCAGCTCCTTGAAGTCAAACGGGACTCCACCCTCTTCGAGGCGGGCGTTGAGGAGGTCGATATCAGTGTCATATGGCCATGCATCTGGGTTTAGCTTCTTGCCGAGCTCGAGGATGATCTGCTCGTCGGTCTTGGCCTCGTAGTAATCGCAGACCTTGGACTGGGCGCGAAGCGGTGTCCACCAGGTGCGGAGCGCGTTGCGCTCGGGCGACATCGCCACTGGGAGCACGACATCTGCACAGGCGATTGCGGTTGGCGTCATGATGTAGTCCACGACGACGTTGAACTCGGTCTTCTTGATGGCCTCGTAGATGCGCGGGGCCTCGGCGCCCATGTTTGCGATCGTGTTGTTGCCCTGGAACCAGAGCATCTTGATCGGATAGGGCTCTCCGGTCTCGATTGCCTGCAGCACGCAGTCCGACTGTGCAGTTGAGCTGTATCCGAACTGGTGCATCGGTGACATGTCGTCGCCGATTCTCTTGGCGCGCATCTCGATGCTGAGGTTCTCGAAGTATCCGCACTGATATGCGAGGTTCATGTGCCAGGGCTCCTTGGCAAGCACGTTGCCTCCGGGCTGCTCGACGTTTCCGCAAATCGCGTTGAGGTCGCAGAGAGCGTGTGCCTCGGCGATTCCATTGACCCTCATGTCGGTCGTGAGACCCCACTGCAGCGCGCCGGGGTTGGCCTTCGCGTACATCCTCGCCGCATTGGCGATGATCTCTGGATCGTCTATCCAGGCGATCTCGGCAGCACGCTCGCAAGTCCAGTCCTTGACCCTTTCGGCCAGCTGCTCGAAGCCGTAGCACCAACGCTCTACGAAGTCGTGATCGTAAAGGTCCTCTTGGATGATCGTGTTGATCATTGCCAAGGCGATAGCTCCATCGGTACCTGGCCTGGGCTGCACGAAGATATCGGCACGAGAGGCAAGCCAGGTGACCTGCGGGTCGATGACGATGAGCTTGGTCCCACCCATGCTCATGCAATCGACGATCCAATGGCCGAGGAATCCGTCACCATTCGATTTCAGCGGGTTGTTGCCCCAGACGAGGATGACCTCGGGGAACTTGTATTCGGGATTGTCGTAGCGTTCCTCGTTTAGCTGAGATGCATCCAAGATGGCCAGGTCGCCATAGACGCAGAACGAAAGAGAAGTGCGCGGGACCATGCAGGAGTCTCCGGAGAGGAATCCGAAGCTCATGTTGGGGGTGCCGAAACCTGCATAGCAGATCAACGGGTTCTGCCAGCAGACATTGCGGCCTGTTCCGATCATCCCGCAAATCGACTCGGGGCCCCATTCCTTCTGAATCCTGTGGACGTTCTCGGCGATGATGTCATATGCCTCGTCCCAGGAAATCCTCTCCCAGCGGTCCTCACCGCGCTCTCCAACCCTCTTGAGCGGGTACTTGAGCCTGTCTTCCGCATAGAGCGTCTCGGGAAGATTGAGGCAGCGAATGCAGAGCCTGCCACGGTTGTAGGGCATGTTCGGGTCGCCCTCGACGTGGTCGAGTTTCCCGTCCTTAACATATGCCAGGAAGCTGCAGCTGTCGTGACATCCCGGAGCTGACCAATGGCAAGTTCGGTAGACGTCGAAGTCCCCTTCCTTCCAATGGAATTCTTCGCGGTATAAATCCGGGTTCACATCCTTTAATTCCATTATCTTTCTCCTCCCTTTTAAACCTTCAATCCCAATACGAATATAAATTTGAAATCGATAAATTTAAATGAGAAGAGAGAAATAACAGATAACGTTATGCGTTCTGTCGAAAACCCGAAAGTTTTTCTCCGGTAATTGACATAAAAATCTCAATCGAAAAGGACTATAATCTATTTTCTGATTTCCCGGGAACAATAGACGTTTGTCCAGAAACGTCAACAAACGTTTTCCTTTGTGGGCACGGGAAAATTTCTACAAGAATTGGGGAATTCCCACATGTCATCGGAAGCTCACCATGGTGCTAGACACTCCCAAAAAAGGCATTCTCCACATTGATCTCATCCAGGTCGCCGAACCCAACAAATGCGTGTGGCAAAGCCTAGATCTCCACAGAGGTGCGCTTGCCAACGGTCGTTACCATGGCCACGAGATTTCCAAGGTCGTCCCTGACCTCTATGTCGTAGAAGCACAAGGACCTCCCGATTTTCTGCGGTGTTGCGGTTGCGATGAGACGGGTACCCTTTGCGCTGCCTATGAACTCCACGGTGCTGCTCACGGTAACAACCAGACAACCCGACCTGTTGGTTGCAACGGCAAAAGCGAAGTCTGCAAGCGTGAACATCACCCCGCCCATCACATTTCCTGCCGCATTCTTATGGATATCCGCGATATCGAGAGAGCAAACCGCCGTATCATCCGTCACCTCGTCGACAACTGCTCCGGCAGCCTCGGTGGCAAATCTGTCGTTGGCGAAAAGCTTCCTTACTTCCTCGATATCCATGACCTTCTCCAATCTATTCCAATTTCCCTCGAAAGTCCCAACCTCTCACTTCGCGAAAGACAGCTGAGGCCTGGGCTCAATCTCAGATTGCATTAAATCGAACATGGCCAGATGGCCTATATGCAGATGCCCGGCCGAACGGCTCCAATCTGTGCCTGCCGAACGGCTCCAGTCCACCTGGAGCACATCTCGATGACCTGCTATGAGGATATCCTCACCGAGACAACCTGCGGACAAGAAAGCGGCTGACGCCACCGCGCCAGCCGCATCTGAACAAAATCTTCTTCCGGAAAAGCGAGGTGAACGCAAGAGCTCTGCTCTAATCGACCCTCTTGCTTCCCCAGAAATAGAGAGCAACCGTGCCGGGACCGGTATGGCTTCCAATCGTCGTGCCAACGAAGTTGATGTCGACCTTGCCATCCAAGTTGGGGAATCTCTCCTCGATGAGATCCGCTACAGCACGCGCATCCTCGTAGCAATCAGAATGCGTGATCGCGCAACGACCGGAATACTCGAGGCCGCCGTCCGCGCACTCCTCCATCTTGTTGACGATCTCCTTGATCACATTCTTCTTGCCGCGGATCTTGAAACGCGGAATAAGACGGCCGAGGTTGTCCATGTTGAGGAGCGGGCAGATGTTGAGCATCGTGCCGAACCATCCAGATGCCTTGGAGATCCTGCCGCCGCGCACATAGTAGGAGAGGTCGGTGGAGAAGAACCAGTGGTGGACCTTGAGCTTGTTTTCCTCTGCCCACTTGTAGAGCTCATCGATTCCCATGCCCGCCTCGCGCTTGCGGGACATCGCATCGACGAGGAAACCGTATCCGCCGGATGCCCCTAGCGAGTCGACGACGTAGATCTTGCGGTCCGGGTACTTCTTGAGCAGGCTCTCCCTTGCAGAGCAGGCGGCATTGTAGACGCCGGAGAGACCAGATGACAAGCTGACGTGGATAATGTCCTTGCCCTCCTTGAGGAAAGACTCGAAGAAATCCACCAGTTCGCCCATGCTGGGTTGAGAGGTACGGGTCATGACCCCCTCTGCCATCTTCTGATAGAACTCGTGATAGGGAATCGACTTCCCGAGGTCGTCCGGGTGCTCCACATCATCAAGATAGAAGTGAAAACAAACGTACTTGATGTCGCGCTCTTTGAAGTGCTCCTCGGTCATGTCAGCTGTGGAACAGCAGCTGATAATGTAGTCGTTATTCACTATACACCTTTCCTCTCAATGGAAAATATCTTACTAATCCTTGGTAAGTGTACGTTAACTCAGAGATAAGACAAGCCCTTTGTCCACAGATTGCAGGCGGACGGTCGATTATCTCAGAGTGAGAATAACTGCGAAGATGCAAATCAAAGGCCGAAATATAAAGAAAAACCTAGCGCCCGCTGCTCCCGAATCCCCGTTCGCCGCGCTGGGTCTCATCCAGCTCATCTACCATCTCGAGGGTGACCTTGGGAGATTTCATGATCACCAGCTGCGCCACCCTGTCTCCCCTCTCGATGTGGATTGGAGATGATGGGTCGAGATTGACGAGGCAGACATCGAGCTCGCGACCGAGCTGGTCGCGTTTCACTATCGCTGGGCTATCGACGATCGAAAGCCCCTCTCTGATGGCAAGGCCCGACCTTGGTTGAATCTGTGCCATAAGACCTTCTGGCAGGTTTATCGCGACTCCCAACTTCACGACACGTCTTTCAAATGGGGCCAGATCGAGAGTTTCCGCCGACATCAGGTCCATTCCGTTGTCCATCTCGTGCTCGTACTGGGGGATGCCTGTCCCGTTTCCAACGATCTTCATCTCTACCTTCGCGTCCATGTTGAAATCCTCCTCAAGGCCGGGGGCGGCATCACCCTTCTCGGCATCACTGACAAGCTTGGAATCTGCACCGAAATTCAACCCGGGTCCATGCTCCGAGCTCAAATCCGAAGAAAGCACCACGGTCTCGCATCTCACAACTGGAGTCACGACGATATAGCCCACGACCGTCCCCCGCTCAATGCCAAGTTCGAACTCCG
>JBMNUL010000024.1:0-22348 GCA_050946255.1 Coriobacteriales bacterium
CGCCCTGGACATGGATGCCGTGTACAAGATAGTCGAAAAGGGCGTGTGATGGTTTTTAGAACGGCGGCGAGAGACTGTAGCTCTGATTTAGCACCGGGGAGTAATGCCTAGGAGAAAACCTCGGGATGCTGAATTGCAACATCGCTTAGGAAAGGAATCGAATTTCCGGAAAACGCCGGAATCCAAGAAGATAACCAGGAGGAAAATGCCGATGAAGGTTCAGCTTGAGAACGTCCTGCCGGGTGAGATAGAGAAGCGCAGCATGCAGATCATCGAGGCCGAATGCACCGAGAGGGGCATCACCCTCGATCCAGAGACCTCGCCGGTCGTCAAGCGTGTCATCCACACTTCCGCAGACTTCGATTATGCCGAGAACCTCGTGTTTTCAAACGGGGCCATGCAGGCTGGTCTTGACGCGCTCAGATCCGGAGCCCACATCTTCACCGACACCAAGATGGCATGGTCTGGAATCAACAAGACCGCCACCGGGAAGCTTGGGTGCGAGGCCCATTGCTTCATATCTGATGAGGACGTTGCAAAAGCAGCCAAGGAAAACGGGACCACACGTGCGGTAGCCTCGATGGACAAGGCTGCAGGAATGACCGACCATGCAATCTTCGCAATCGGAAACGCCCCCACTGCGCTCATCCGACTGTACGAGCTCATTGAGGATGGCTTGCTACATCCATCATTGGTGATTGGCGTTCCGGTAGGTTTTGTCAATGTCGTGGAGAGCAAGGAGCTCATCCTTTCAACGGATGTTCCCGCTATCGTTGCCAGGGGCCGCAAAGGCGGGAGCAACGTGGCGGCTTGCATCGTGAACGCTCTCTCCTACATTGCAACGGGGCGAACACTATGAACATCTGAGCCGTGCTAGCGCCGTTAACCCTCTCTGGTTTGCTATTCTTTATTGGTAATGCACGCTTGCCGCACGACCGTCTGCTTGGCAAAACGTGTGCTTGATCGCCGTGTGCTGTAGATGGCGTGCAGTGAGAGCTGCTAGGAGATGTGACTGGAAGATGACGGGCAAAGGCAAGGACATCGGAATCTGTGCTCTGGGCGAATTGCTGATAGACTTCACCGACATCGGGGTGTCCCAGAACGGGTCCAAGATCTTCGAGCGGAACCCCGGGGGAGCACCAGCCAATCTTCTCGCGACAGCTCAGGCGCTTGGGGTCCCCACTGCGTTCATCGGCAAGGTCGGAAACGACATGCACGGGCTTTACCTGAAAGGCCTTCTCGAATCTCTGGGAATCGATTGCAGCGGCCTGGTCGTAGATCCAGATGTGTTCACAACACTTGCCTTCGTCGAGCTGGGCGAAGACGGTGAGAGGCAGTTCTCATTTGCACGAAAACCGGGTGCGGACACGCAGCTTTCCCCAGAGGAGGTCAACCTCTCGATAATCGAGAGGAGCAATGTGTTCCACATCGGTTCGCTTTCTCTGACCGATGAACCTGCGAGAAGCGCAACGATGCACGCTCTAGAGGTCGCCCGCCGCGCAGGCTGCATCATCTCCTACGATCCCAATTACCGGGCAAGCCTCTGGGATTCGGAGCAGCATGCTTCGGATCGTATGAAGTCGGTGCTCCCGATGGTGGATGCCATCAAGGTCGCGGAAGACGAGGCGTTCTTGCTGACTGGCAGAACAGACCCCGAAGGAGCGTCGGACTCCCTCTTGGAAGCCGGGGCTTCTTTGGCGGTCGTGACCTTGGCCGAGCGGGGTGCCTTCGTGCGCTGCAGAGATGGTTCCTGCAATGTTTCCAGGAGAAAGGTCGATGCCGCGGACACAACCGGCGCGGGAGATTCGTTTTGGGGCGGATTTCTAGCGGCCATGCTGAAGAGCGGGAGGCAGCTCGAAGGCGTGGGAATCGACGATGCAATGGGATTTGCCGAAGTCGGTTGTGCAGTTGCATCGTTATGTGTTCAAAAGCTGGGAGGAATTCCATCCATACCATCCATGGTGGAGGTCGAAAGCGTGCTCGGGAATAATTAAGCAAGTGCCCCCTGGTGGTCTCCGTGCCTAAAGACTCATCCTGAGCTAGAAGTTTCGAGCAAAAAGCCTCTTCCAATAAATCCGCTGAACATCCGGATTCAACCAAAATAATTGTGGACGAGTCATCTCATATTCTTGAGTTTTCATACTTGAATTACTCCGATTTACGATTGCATAAACTGGATTCTATCGGCAATTATTCTCTTGTATATGGCATGCGCCGAAATACTTTGCTTTACAGTCGATTACTCAACCTCTACTTCAGTATTTAACTTTACCCGTGTGCTACTATTTCTAACGTTTAGGACAATGGGTGTCGTATATGTCTTGAACTTTCCTTTATTGAGAAGTGTTGGCTTGTGGGGGCTCCTGGAGGAGAGGGTGCGTCTCCAGAATGCCAACGAAAGGGGATAGGCTATGAGAAGCATGGACCTATCGGGAATCTCTGAGTCCGACTTGAAGCTCAAGGAGCAGATAGCCAAAGACGCTGGGGTCGACTTCAAGGATTGCTATCAGTGTGGTAAGTGCACTGCCGGCTGTCCTCTAGCCGACGGCATGGATCTCATGCCACGCGAGGTTATCAGATACCTGCAGCTCGGGTTGGTTCAAGAGGTGCTCGATGCCAAAACCCCGTGGATCTGCGCTCAGTGCAACGTCTGCTCCACGAGGTGTCCGCAAAATGTGGACATCACATCAGTTATGAGGGCCGTGAGGCTCGCATCAAAGCACGCTGGGAAGAGACCGGTGCCGGAGGCGGACATTTTCGATGACGCGTTCATCGCGAATGTCAAGGCCCACGGCATTTCCAACGAGCAATATCTCGCGGTCAAGTTCAACATGCAGTCCGGTCATCTCATGCAGGACGTGGGGAACGGAATGCGCATGTTCAAGCGCAAGATGGTCGGCGCTGCCGTTCACAACACCGAGGGCAGAGAGGATGTTGCCAAACTCATCGACCGTGCCCTTGAAGCAGATGCCGAGCGCAGGAAGGCAGATGCCGAGGCTGCAAAAGGGGAGGGTGATGCAAGATGATGAAGTATTCGTACTTCCCCGGATGCTCCGCTGAGACAACTGGAAAGTCGTTCACGGTCTCCACGAATTACGTGGCCCAGAAGATCGGATTCGAGATGCTGGAGATTCCGGATTGGAATTGCTGCGGCACCTCCGCAGCTGCGTTGACCAGCCCCGAGCTGGCAGTGGCGCTGCCCGCCAGGAGCCTTGCGATCTCCGAGCGCGAGTATCCGGATCTCGACGTCGTGTGCCCATGCGCTGGATGTTACAACGCGTTGAAGAGCTCCCTCCACTATTCGCGTCAGAGCGAGGAGAACCTCAACAAGGTCCGCGACCTCATCCAGATGCCATACGAGGCAAAGGCCGATGTGGTCAGCCTTCTGGAGGCGTTCCATTCCCCTGATGTCATGGATGCGATCTCCAAGAGCGTGGTGAAGCCGCTCCGTACTCTCAAGGTCGCTTGCTATTACGGTTGCGCTCTCGTCAGGCCAGTCGAGGTCTGCAATTTCGACGACCCAGAGGACCCGCAGAGCATGGATGACATCATGTCTCTCATCGGTGCCGAGCCCGTCGACTGGGCATTCAAGACCGAGTGCTGTGGCGCGGCCCAGCAGATGACGGTTCCCAAGCAGGCGCTCCCAATGGTCGAGCGCATCTTCGAGAACGCCAAGGCAAACGGCGCAGACTGCATCGTCACGGCGTGCCCGCTCTGCCAACTGAACCTCGACATGAGGGAATCCCAGATCAACGAGCAGAGGAAGGCGGCAGGAAAACCGATATTCGACATCCCCTGCTACTACTTCACAGAGCTGATCGGTCTGGCACAAGGTGCATCTCCTACAGATGTCGCGATCGACATCCATTTCCACCCTGCGATTTCCCTCATCGCCCAGAGGGCAAGGGACGCTGTGGAGTTGGAGAAAGCCGAGAAGGCGGCCGCTGAGGAAGAGGCCCGCAAGAAGGCCGAGATAGCCGAGAAGATAGCCCGCAAGAAGGCCGAGAAGGCAGCCAAGGAAGCGGCGGCGGCGCAGGAAGCCCAAGACGCTGCACCAGCTGAAGCCAAGACGGCAGAGGCAGAAGCTTCCGAAGGAGCAAACGGCGAGGGCAGTGAGGAGGCATCCGAATGAGCAGGATAGGAGTCTTCATCTGCTATTGCGGCAGCAACATTGCAGGTACCGTAGATGTTGAGCATGTCGCGGATGTGGCCCGCACCCTTCCCAACGTCGTGCACGTCGAGACGAACAAGTACACTTGCTCCGACCCGGGGCAGGAGGGCGTCAAGAAGGCAATCATCGACAACAACCTCGACCGCGTGGTAGTGGCAGCTTGCTCCCCGCGTATGCACGAGGTCACCTGGAGGAAGCTCCTCGGAGAGACCCAGGTCAACCCCTACATGCTCGAGGTCGCAAATCTCCGCGAGCAGTGCTCTTGGGTCCACAAGGACCGCGATGTCGCGACCGCCAAGGCCGTTGACCTCGTGAAGATGGCCGTGGCCAAGGTCGACAAGCTTCGTCCTCTGTATTCCACGACCATCCCCGTTGCCAAGAAGGCGCTCGTGATCGGCGGCGGAATCGCCGGCATGCAGACAGCACTCGACATCGCAGATGCTGGATACAAGGTCACGATCGTCGAGCGCGAGACCTCGCTGGGTGGCAAGATGGTCATGCTCGACAAGACCTTCCCGACGATGGACTGCTCGGCATGCATTTGCACCCCGAAAATGTCCGAGGTCGGAAATCACCCCAACATCACCGTGAAGAGCTACTCCGAGGTGGAGTCTGTTAGCGGCTACATTGGGAATTTCGAGGTAACGATCCGCGAGAAGGCCAAGTACATCGACTACGACGTGTGCACCGGTTGCGGAGCATGCGAGACGAAGTGCCCCACCAAAGTCGACAATGCATTCGAGCAGGGCATGGCCAAGCGCCCGGCAATCTACAAGATGTTCCCGCAGGCAGTGCCATCCAAGCCCGTCATCGACGCTGAGCACTGCAGGATGATCCAAGAGGGCAAATGTGGCGTTTGCGCAAAGGTGTGCCCAACTGGTGCAATCCGCTACGACGACCAGGACAAGCTCACGACCGAGACCTTCGGTGCCGTGATCTTCGCCACGGGATATCAGCTGATCGATTGGAAGCCCCTCTATCCCGAGTACGGCGGGGGCAAGTACAAGGATGTGATCACCGGGCTTCAGTTCGAGCGTCTGGTCAATGCCTCCGGTCCGACCGAGGGCCACATCCTTCGTCCCTCCGACCAGAAGGAGCCGAAGAGCGTCGTGATAATCAAGTGCGTCGGAAGCCGCGACCCGAGCAAGGGCAAGGCCTACTGCTCTCGTGCCTGCTGCATGTACAGCGCCAAGCATGCCCACCAGTACCTGGACAAGGTCCCCGACGGACGCTGCTACGTGTTCTACATGGACGTCCGCACTCCCGGCAAGGGCTATGACGAGTTCTACATGCGCACCCTGCAAGATGGTGCGGAGTACATCCGAGGCCGTGTCTCCAAGATTTACAAGGAGGGCGACAAGCTCATCTGCAAGGGCGAGGACACTCTGACCTCGCGTCAGGTCACGGTTGCCGCCGACATGGTCGTTCTCGAGACCGCCATGGTTCCTGCTGAGGGAATCGACGAGCTGGCCGCGAAGTTCACGGTCGGCCGCGATCAGGACGACTGGCTGGTCGAGGCACATGCGAAGCTCCGCCCAGTTGAGACCAACACTGCTGGGATCTACCTGGCCGGCACATGCCAGGGACCGAAGGACATCCCCGATTCCGTATGCCAGGCCGGCGCTGCGGCTGCAAAGGTCATAGGGCTCCTCAACAAGGATGAGATCCAGTCCAATCCGCAAATCTGTCACGTCAACGAGACGATCTGCCAGGGCGACGGGGCATGCGTCAACATCTGCCCCTACGGCGCCATCAAGATCGTGGAGAAGAACTTCCGCGAGAACTCGCGCAAGGTCACCCGTCCGGTGGCCGAGGTCAACCCGGGTCTTTGCCAGGGTTGCGGCGCCTGCACCGTCACGTGCAGGGTCGGCGCCATGGACCTGATGGGCTATACCAACGAGTCCATCATGAGGGAGGTCGATGCACTGTGCCAGTGGTAGAAAACAAGGCCAACGTGCCCGAGAACTGGGAACCCAAGATCATCGCGTTCTGCTGTCATTGGTGCACCTACACCGGTGCGGACCTGGCGGGGCTCAACAGGATGAACTACCCGGCCAACGTGCGCGTTCTCCGCATCCCGTGTTCTGGCAGGATGAACACCCAGTACGTGATCGAGGCTCTCAACAAGGGCTGCGACGGCGTGCTGGTCTGCGGCTGCCATCCCGGAGATTGCCACTACGTGACCGGAAACTATTTCGCCAGGCGCAGGATGCTCGTGTTCAAGCGCCTGCTCGAGTACGAGGGACTGGAGCCCGAGAGGTTCCAGGTGCGCTGGATCTCCGGCGCAGAGGCCGGAAAGTTCCGCGATACCGTCACCCAGGTTGTTGATCAGGTCCGCGCACTCGGTCCGCTTCATCCAGAAGATGCTGCCAAGATCGCCAGCGCGGCCTCTGCGGTGGCTACCGCCGAGGAGGTGGATGCATAATGGCTGATGTTCAGGAGACCATCCGCTCCAGGGCCAAGGAGCTGCTAGAGAGCGGGGAGGTCGCATCGTTTGTGGGATGGGAACCCGGACGCTTCGAGAACCAGACCACTCCGATCGTCATCTCCGACCCGGCTGACGCCGACAAGCTCGTCTGGAACGAGTACTGCGTCAACAACCTCGCCAAGTACGTGCGCGACCTTACCGAGCGCGGTAAGGTCGGCATCGTCGCCCGCGGCTGCGACACCCGCGGCATCATCCGCATGATTGTGGACAAGGTCATCAACCGCGACCAGGTTTACATCATCGGAGTCGGGTGCCCCGGCATGAAGGACCGCAAGACCGGCGAGATGCTCAAGAAGTGCAGTGAGTGCAGGCACAACAATCCGTTGGAGTTCGATGAGATGGCAGGCGACGAGGTCGTCAAGGAGCCCACGGTCGAGAGGTTTGCAGAGATCCAGGAGACCGAGGCAAAGTCCCAGGCAGAGCGCAAGGCCTATTTCGAGAGCGTCTATGCCAAGTGCATCAGATGCTATGCATGCCGCGACGTCTGCCCGTGCTGCACATGCCGTGAGTGCTTCGTCGACCAGAGGCGCGAGAACTGGGTCGGAAAGCAGAACAACATCCCGGAGAACCGTTTCTACAGCCTCACAAGGGTCATGCACATTGCCGACCGCTGCATCGAGTGCGGAGAGTGCGAGAGGGTCTGCCCTATGGACCTCCCTCTCATGAAGCTAAACCGCAAGGTCATTCAGGACATGAACAACCTCTTCGGGGAGTACGAGGCCGCAATGTCGGTCGACGAGGGACCCGAGAAGCTCGTGACCTACGACCTCAACGATCCAGAAGAATTCATGTAGGAGGCCGCAGACGATGATTCTGAAAAAGGAAAAGCTCCAAGCGCTGCTCGACAGCATCTCCGCGGGGCGCGACGTCTTCGTCCCGGCCACGGTAAACGGCGTAAAGGAGTTCGCACGCTATGGGAACGGGGTTACCCCGGACTTCGATATGGTGAACACCACGATGCCCCCGAAGGACCTCCTGTTCCCGCAGACACAGAAGATGTACCACTATTCTGTCGACGAGAACGGCAACTACGAAATCGAGGAATATGACGAATCCCGCGAGCAGGTCGTGTTCGGCATCAGACCCTGCGATATGCGGAGCATCGTGTGCCTCGACCAGGTGTTTCTCACCAAGGGCTTCGTCGACGAGTTCTACTCGAACATGCGCGACAAGCTCACCACGGTCTGCATCGGGTGTGTGAAATCCGAGGAGACCTGCTTCTGCGATTCTATGGGAGTCGATCCCACCGACGCTCCAAATGCCGACGTCATGCTCAAGGATTGCAGCGATGTCTATCTCGTGGTCCCACAGACCGACAAGGGCAAGGCCGAGGTGGAGAAGTGGTCCGAGTTCACCGAGGAAGGCGAAGCCGAGCCGCTGGGCTGCGAGGTCACTCTCAAGGTCAGCATGGACGGCGTCAAGCAGAAGCTCGACAACATGTACGACGCCCCGATCTGGGACAACATGTCTATCAAGTGCATCAATTGCGGGACATGCACTTATGTCTGCCCGACGTGCCATTGCTTCGACATCAGCCAGGAGAACCGCATGAAGGAAGGCGAGAGGTTCCGCTGCTGGGACAGCTGCATGTTCTCCGAGTACACGCAGATGGCCGGCTGGCACAATCCCCGTCCCGACAAGAAGAAGCGCGTGCGCAACCGCTTCATGCACAAGCTCTGCTTCTTCGAGGACCGCTACGGCATGACGCTCTGCGTCGGTTGCGGCCGTTGCGTGGAGAAGTGCCCGGTGGCGCTCGACATTACCCGCCTCATTGACGAGATTGGAGCATACGATGCCTAGTATCGAGATATCGCACGGATGCGCCAAGGGTGAGCGTCCGCTGATTCCGCAGGTCTGCAAGATCGACAAGATCACCGAGGAGACCCCAGATGTGAAGTCGTTCCGCGTCGTGACGCTCGACGGCAAGAAACCGTTCGAGTGCGAGCCGGGGCAGCTCGGAATGCTCGGTCTTTTCGAGTATGGCGAGTCGATGTTCGTCGTGGCTGCCCAGTCGCCCGACTGGGTCGAGTTCACCGTGAAGAAGGTCGGTTTCGTGACCGAGCAGCTCCATTCGCTGCAGGAGGGCGACGAGGTCAGCCTGCGCGGGCCATACGGAAACTGGTGGCCAATGGAGAGCTGCAAGGGCAAGGACATGCTGTTCATCGGCGGAGGCATCGGTCTCCCGCCTGTGAGGTCGTTCCTGCTCCACTGCCTGGAGAACCGCGATGACTTTGGACGCATCGACTTGGTGTACTCCGGGTCCACCTACTCCGACCTCGTGTTCAAGGAGCAGCTCTTCAATGTCTGGCCCAACGAGCCGGACATGCATGTGCACGTCTCGGTCTACCATGAGTCCGACGATTTGCCGAAGGACAAGGGGATCGAGATCTCCTACACGGCTCCCTATCTCGAGACCCTGGACCTCGGACCAGAGGACGGTAATCGAGTTGCCGTGGTCTGCGGCGGTCCGTCGCTCTCCCGCACTTGCCGAGAGAGCCTCGTGAAATCCGGTTTCGACGAGGGGCACATCATCACCACGCTCGAGATGCGCATGAAGTGCGGAGTCGGCAAATGCGGACGCTGCAACATCGGCGGCCATTTCATCTGCCTTGATGGGCCGATCTTCACCCTCGAGGAGATAGGCAAGATGCACAGCGACGTCTAACTTGCCAGATAGCTGATATGAGGTCCGGTTGACCTGTAGCGATCCTCCGCACGAGCCAAACGCGCCAGTGGCGCGTTTGTGCGAGCCAGGATTGAGCGTAAGGTCAACCGGATCTTTCTATTGAAAATCTCCCCTGTTGTCAGGCCTCGGCCATGCCGGACATGATCCTGGTCGCCTTTCCGGACATGACCGAAAGGCAATCGAAACGTGTCCGTGAACACCCCTGATGCGTTTCGGATCGCGTCGCGAGCATCTGGTCTCGATAAAGGCCGTCAATAATCGTTATGCTCAATAATCCACATCTTTTTTTGCGCTTTCTGCGTCATGTTTTCCCGAATTCCTCAAATCACAATCTAATTGTCAAGATGACCTGAGAGCATTTGGTGGAGACGATTCGAAAAGCCTGCGCAGCCATCTCCCTTACCAATCTCCCAAGGTCACATCCCGAGGATAGAGGGGGAAGGACATGGCAATACAAACGCTTGAGTACAACAAGGAGCTCTACAAATCAGACGAGTGGCAATGGCAAGAGGGAGACCTCACCGCCACGCGTTCGGCCTCATGGTCTGGCCCTGGCTGCCACGAAGGTTGCAGTGTTATCTACTACACCGACAAGGATGGGAACCTCGTCAACGTAGAGGGAGACCCCAACAGTCCGTTCAACCGCGGGAGGCTGTGCCTGCGCTGCCTCAACTACAAGCAGCACATCAACAGCCCTGATAGGCTGAAGTATCCGATGAAGCGCGCCGGCGAGCGCGGGGAGAATAAATGGGAGCGCATTTCGTGGGACGAGGCTCTCGACATCATCGACGACAACGTCAAGCGTATCCAGAAGGATTACGGTCCTGAGTCGATCTGCTGCATGATGGGAACCGGACGCAATGCGTGCTGGCAGGTCCCGCTGATTTGCTATTGGGGATTCGGCTCCCCGAACTTCGCCCTTGGTTTCCTCTCAGGTGACTCCTGCATGCTGCCTCGCGTGTCGCTCAACTTCGCGCAGAACGGTGGAAGCGTCATCGCGGACATGTCCCAGAGCCGAGCGACCCGCTATGAGGACGACCCGGAGTGGAAGTGCCCCGAAATCATCCTGATCTGGGCAAACAACCCTGTTGTTTCCAATTCCGACGCGTTTCTCGGACATTGGATCGTAGATGCGATGCAACGAGGCTCCGAGCTCATCGTTGTCGATCCCAAGCTCACTTGGCTGGCTTCCCGCGCGAAGGTGTGGCTGCGCCTGCGCCCAGGCACAGACGCAGCGCTCGCGCTTGCCTTCGCCAACGTTATCATCGAGGAAGGACTCTATGACTACGAGTTCGTGAATCTATGGTCATATGGGTTCGACGAGTATGCTGCGGCAGCTGCCGAGTGGACTCCCGAGAGGGCAGCAGAGGTCTGCTGGGTAGATGCAGACGACATCCGCAAGGCAGCCCGTATGTACGCCACGGCGAAGCCGGCAGCGCTTCAATGGGGCCTTCCGCTAGACCAGTCTCAGATCGGCATTCCCTCTGCCCAGGCCGTCAATTCCCTCGTCGCTCTCACGGGAAACCTGGATGTTCCCGGTGGGAATATCATCACCGATCAGCCATACCACACCGACATGGCCTACAACTGCGGGCTCGAGGACCTTCCCGACGAAGTTCGTGCAAAGCGCATCGGCGACGACGCCTCGCCCCTGCACACCTACGGGTACGCCTCCTCTGCAATGGGCGATATGCTTTTGCATGCAATGGAGACTGAAGAGCCGTATCCAATCAAGATGCTCTGGATGCAGACTACCAATCCAATCGCCAACATGGGCGCCGAGGCGCCGCGCGTCTACCGAGCAATCCGCAAGATGGACTTCGTCGTGGTGGTGGACCTGTTCATGACCCCGACTGCCGTTGGGTGCGCAGATTTGGTGCTTCCCGCCGCGATGAGCCCAGAGCGCAACTGCATCCGCACCTGGTACACCCCGATCCGTGCCATCACCAAGGTCAAGGAGCCCCCGGGAGAGGCCAAGTCCGACGAGGATATCGCCCTCGCGGTCATCAAGAAGTGCAATCCCGAGATCCTCGAGCGCTTCGGCATCACAGACGACATTTCCCTGCTGAACTTCTTCCTCAAGAACCGCAGCGACTGGGGGCGCGACCTCGGCAAGGACTTCGACGACCTCAAGCACTGCGTGCTCAACTACCCCGACTTCCAGTACAAGAAATACGAGAAAGGGCTTTGCAGGCCTGATGGAAGCGTTGGCTTCATGACCCCCACTGGGAGGTTCGAGTTCTCGATTACCTGCTTCGAGCAATGGGGACTCCCGTCTGTGCCCTACTACCAGGAGCCACCGGAGAGTCCGTACTCCACCCCCGAGCTCTTCGAGGAGTACCCGCTGGTTCTGACCACTGGAGCGCGTATGTGGCAGTTCTTCCACAGCGAGCATCGCAACTTCCCCAACATGCGCGAGATCCAGAAGGACCCGCAAGTGCGCGTCAACAGCAAGACCGCCGAGAAGTACGGCACAAAGGAAGGGGACTGGGTGTGGATCGAGAACTTCCGCGGACGTTGCCGTCAGAAGCTGGTTTACGATGACACCCTAGATGAGCGTGTGATTGCAGCCGACCATGGTTGGTGGTTCCCGGAGGAGGAGCCTGCAGAGCCTCATCTGTTCGGCGTGTTCGATTCCAACATCAACAACCTCACCTCCCAGATGCAGTACGGCTCCACAGGATACGGCGCTCCCTACAAGTGCACGATCTGCAAGATCTACAAGTGCACGGAGGAGAACAGCCAGGAGCTGCCGGGAGATGTCGTGACCCGAAAGGGCGGATGGAAGTACGAGGAGGCCCAGCCCATCAAGTACGACATCCATAACGCTGACCAGATGAACGGGCGCGAGCAGTCCGCGCAGATCTACAAGAGGGAGAAGTAGGGGACTGCACCCGAATAGGACGTAACATCTACTCTTCGAGGTTCAACCCTTGGAGGTTTGAGAGGAGCGATATACATGAGTCAGAAAAAGGCTCTTCTGATCAATTACCAGTTCTGCACCGGTTGCCACAGTTGCGAGGTGGCGTGCAAGGCAGAGCATGACCTTCCAACCGGGCAGTGGGGAATCAAGATCCTGCAGGACGGTCCTCGTCAGAAACCAGATGGAACTTGGGAATACAACTACCTGCCGATGCCGACCTCTCTCTGCGACATGTGCGCCAAGCGCGTGGGTGAGGGAAGGCTCCCCAAATGTGTGCACCATTGCCAAGCAGGTTGCATGTACTATGGTGATGTCGAGGAAATGGCCAAGATCGCCGCTGAAATGCCCAATTCTGCGATGTTCGTGGTGGAGGGAGCCAGCGAGGCCGATTCCATCGAGAGACAGAAGGCTGCCGGCGCAGTGAGAGCATAGGTAAGATTTCCAAGAGACACTATAAAAAGAATCGTGAAGGACGGCCGGGTTGAAAACGCAGGTTTCCAGCCCGGCCTCTCTTTATCACGCCACCTAGGGAACCACTCCTCCGAAAGGAGCAGCAGAAGCGCTTCGAAAAGGGGCTTTTCCTACGTGTGCAGCAGAAGGGTATAGCTTGGGGATGTCGATGAGGAATCGCCTTTCCTCTTCAATAGCTATTAAGTGTAAAACGCCTGAAATGGCTTTCTAACCCTTCCATGGAGTATCATTGAGCTGTGGTCCCGGTTGGGGAAAGGCCGGCTCGCCATGCAATGGGAATTCACCTTTCCGTTGGAGATTGCATCACATGAAAATCACGGCTTCGATGGTCTACGATGGCCTTGTCTCGAGATACGCATGCGAGGTCGGCCCGCTTTACATTCCGGACCTTGCGGTGGGAAAAGTCCTCTGTGCCAGCCCCTCAACTGCATCAGGAACCGATGGGATCATGTTCGTGGAGAACGCGGGGGATACTAGCGGGAGCTTGCGCATTCGCTCCATCGACTCCGTTGTGGTGACCTGCAGCGCTGCGGACGATTTTCCCAAAGGTCCCTACACGTTTCTCCTGAAGACGGACGAATCCCCATCCGAGGTCAGAAACAAGATTCTAGCGATAATCGATGACTATCAGGGGTGGGCCGACGAGGTCCTAGGTCTCGTGCTCCATGATTACGGGATCGAGGATCTGCTGGAATGCGCGCACAAGCTTTTTGGGAATCCGATTACGATAGTCGATGATGGGCTGCGCCTCCTCGCGAACACGACAGACGACGAGATGGAAGACCATCTGTGGACAACCCTGACCGGCACCGAATACCTGGACATATGGAATGAGGAGAGGGAGGGTACCCGTCAGTTCGTCGAGGACCTTTCAGAAAAGGGATGCCTGTTCGATTATCCCACCTCCAATCAAAAACGCCTGGCCGCCTGCATAGCCTGCAGGAACGGCGACAAGTTCGCCGCAGTGTGCGTGGTGAGGAAGAACCGCGAGATCACACTGGGAGATTTCGCATGCCTGAGTTATTTCGCGAACGTTTTGGGAATGTACTTGAAGACAATCCCGGATTACTCCGCAGACGACCGCAGCAGCTTCGACACGTTCGTCATTGACGCCCTGGATGGAAAAGTCGTGGATGACGAGAAGTTCAGGAACCGGCTTAGAATGTCTGGTATCGAGCTCAAGACCCTGATGAGGATCGCCGTCGTATCCCCGAGGCGTGGCACGATGAGCAACGGGCAGGTAATGCTCGTCAAGAAGATGCTTTCCAGGGAAATCTGGCTCGGGAAGCCAATAGTGTACGACGGCAGGATCGTAGTGCTTTTCAATCACGATGAGGGGGAGTCTCCCACTAGGTCGGATGAGAAGAACATCGAGAAGATATTGAACAACCGCAGGTTGATAATGGGTGTCAGCTCCGAGACCAGAAGCCCTTCCCTCATACTCCCCATGTACGAGCAAGCCTGCTATGCGTTGGATATCTCAAGGCGTGTCGCCTCTGACGGTCCGATAGTTTTCTTCGAGGATTTCCGCCGATTCTACCTCTACGAGCTTTGCGTGAGGAACGGAAACTGGAGGTTCTTCATCCATCCATGCATAATAGCCCTTGCCGACATGGCTGAGAAGGGAGACCCGGTTCTGGGGGAGACTCTGCACAGCCTCGTAGCCCACTCTGGGAACAAATCCGCCACGGCAGAGGAACTTTGCATTCAGAGGAACACGCTCCAGTACAGGATCAACAAGATCGAGAAACTCTGCTCGGTAAACCTAGAAGACCCCGACCAGTTCTCACACATCTCGCAATCCTACGAGCTGCTGGACTACATGGGGATAGGCATCGCCGACTTGCCGGGAGAGTTCACGGGAGGCACCGGGAAATAAGGTCTCGCATCTCGCGCCTTGCGTTTCGCATAGCCCGTGCATCCCATTGAGATTCGCTCTCATCTCACTTGAACGAGCTGTGCGTTTTCGCCATCTGCTTCATAGGGCTTGTCGGGGTGAGGATGGCAGTGGCGGAAGCAGCCGACCGCTTTGCCTTGCGCACATGCCGTGAGAGCCTCGTGAAAGCCGGTTTCGACGAGGGGCACATCATCACCACGCTCGAGATGCGCATGAAGTGCGGAGTCGGCAAATGCGGACGCTGCAACATCGGTGGTCATTTCATCTGCCTGGATGGGCCGATTTTCACCCTCGAGGAGATAGGCAAGATGCACAGCGACGTGTAGTCGTTGCAAATAACTGACAAGAAGAGGCCCGGTTGACCAGTAGCGATTCTCCGCACGAGCCAAACGCGCCAGTGGCGCGTTTGTGCGAGTCAGGATTGAGCGTAAGGTCAACCGGGCCTCTATGTTTCCCTGGCGTTGGAACGTCGGTCAGACCAGCTTGCCCTTGCAGTGGTCGATCATGTGCTGCACCGCCTGGGCTGTGAAACCATCCAAATCGATGCGGTGATGCTCAAGCTCTCCTCCGACGATCTCGTCGTACTCGACCCTCACCTTGTTGAACCTCGTGACCTTGGATTCCTCATCTCGAGTGAGGCAGCTCTCAGAGGTCTTGTACGGGTAAAGCCCGCGCTTGAGGACGGGGTTCAGCATCATCTTGTGCTCATCGTCGTCGTTGAGGTAGACGAAGATGCTCTTGGTCACCCCAATCTGATTGGCGGCAAGGCAAGCTGCGCTATCCAGTGTGGCCATTGTGTCGAAGAGGTCCTCTACAACCTCGGCATCTTCTGCAGTAGCCTTCTCACATGGTTTGGAGAGAATCTCCTCGTCGGTTACCAGTTCCTTGATCATGCTTCCTCGATCCTCAGATATCCGATCTGAGAGGCGACGGGTGAGATCTCATCGTCGCCTCGGCGTTGGCTGTCTGACACATGCTAGACATGCTACCAGATTTCGCGCGGACCGACTTGTTCTACTCAGTTGGAAGCCGATGTTGCGGCAGTGTTTGCCCAGTCGGAGATCTCCTGATCGCTGGCACTGGAGCTGAACCGCATTCCCTCTACCCAGTTGCCGGTTCCGGCCAATTCGGCCAGGTCTTGGCCGCTCGTCCCGATATCAGAGGATGCAGAGGTGCAGAACGGGATGACGGTCTTGCCGGTGAAATCATTGGCGGTCACGAATCCGTTTATCGGCCATGCTGCACCACCCCACCAGATTGGGTACCCGATGAAGACGATGTCGTAGGAATCCCAGTTCGGAACTTCGGTGGTGGTCAGGGGAACATCTCGTTGGTCTGGGTTATCGTGTTCGACCGAGACCCTGCTGTTCGAGTCGTTCCAGTCCAGATCCTCATCGGAATAGGGCTCTGTTGGGGTGACCTCGAATATGTCGGCTCCCTCTGATTCCGCGATGGTCTGGGCTACTCTTTCCGTGTTTCCAGTTGCGGAGTAATAGACCACCAGCTCGTTCGTCCCAGATGTCGTGCCAGTATCAGACGCATTCTCATTTCCGTTTTGCGAGCATCCGGCCAGGATACCCATGCATGCCAATGCGCATGCAACTGCGATTGCAATCGCCCTTCTCTTCATGTGCAAATCCCCACCTTTCGATTTGCGTATGCTTAGTGAAAAAATTCTCACTTAGATTATTTGAGAATTAGGTAAATGTGTACAGTTCTGGTTCGGCAACTTAGATTGCGGATTATGCATAGCATGATAATTGGAGCCGTGGGGGAGTTGGGCCTATTGAGCATAAGGTTTTCCGATAGCTCATAGCTTTCAATAATCTGACGGTGGGGGAGTTGGGCCTTTTGATCCTGAGGCTTCCCAATGGCTCATCGCGTTCTATCTCATGACCGTAAGGGATTGGGCCTTTGTTAGCCAGAGGTTGCCCACAGGGTCTTTTCCGGTGCTCAGGCCTCCAGAACTCTACCGTCTACGCCGATGAGAATCGCCCCCTCGATTTCCGGGCGTGAGGCTGCGAACTCCATTCCGCGGTGCATTCCCATTGCAAGAACAGACGTGGAGAATCCCTCGGCGTCGATCGAGCGCTGGGCCACTAGGGTAACCCCGGCCAAGTCGGTTCGAACCGGCATCCCGGTCTTTGGGTGCAGGATGTGATGGTACATAATCCCATCTCGCACAAAGCAGCGCTCGTATATTCCGCTCGTGACGGCAGACGCATCTTCTAGTTCGATGGCGCCCTTGAGCTTTTCCCTGTTCGCAGGGTCCTGCACCCCTACGGTCCATTTCGAACCATCTGGCTTCCTGCCGCGTGCCACGACGTTCCCGCCTAAGTTGATGACGAACGACCCGATTCCGCAATCCAGCATAAGCTCGACGAGCCTGTCTGCAATGTATCCCTTTGCGATTCCCCCAAGGTCCACCGAGGCTTCGGGATCTGATAGTCTGGCGCGGCATTGCTCGCCCTTGACAGGTGGCCCCTCGGGGTCGAGTGCGATTTTCCGCCAGTCAACATGCTCCATTGCGACCTCGAGCTCCGTGGGGTCGGGTATCTTGCCGGTATGGAAATCCCATAACCTCGAGGCCGAGCCAATCGTGATGTCGAACAGCCCCTCGCTTTGCGCGCAGTAGAAGAGCGAATCCCTTAGCAGCTCGTGTGTTCGCGGGTCTACGTCCACCCATTTGCCACATGCGGAGTTCAGAATCGTTATGTCGGAGTTGGGGAGAGTTCTCGAGAAAAGCCTCTCGTATGCTCGGCAGGCGTTGCGTGCACGTTCGAACGAAACGAGCACCTTTTCCGTGTCAGGACGCTCGGAATCTGGATAAGCGCTCATCCATACCACGGTGTTGAACGCCATGAAGGTGCACTTGCAAAGGCCATCTGTACTTGGCCCGCTCACCTCGAACATGTCTTGCATTGGTATTTCGTCGGGCATGCTTGTCTTCCGATAGTCAAGTTTCCGCTGCAGAATTCTTGCACCAGATGATGTTATATCATTCACGGGGATTCCAAAACTTGTCGGTGCACCTATACCGGTGCAGGTGGGATAGAATCTCTTTTGTGCTTGCCCAGTCGAAAGATTTCGGGCTGGCATCTCGAATACGTTATGGAAGGTGGAGCATATGAGCGACGGCGCGGAGTTTCGAAAGAGGGGATATTCGAAGGGGGATATCGAGGAGGCATCACGTGGATTTGCCACCAGCCCCTCTAGCAGCAGGGTTTGTCCGGATGGAAGGGTCAGCGCCACTGTACCTGGGTTCAAGGGCGATGTGACCGCGACTCTCGATGTCGACAAGCAGACAGGAGAGATCAGGAGCGTCGAGATATCTGGAGATGCGGAGAGCGTGGGCCGTTCTGGCGATGCCATGCGCAAGCTCGAAGCTGCGATGAACGAGAGCAAGAGCATCGATGTCGACGCCATCTCTAGCGCAACCGTCACTTCCCAGGCCGTGCTAGATGCTGCCGACTACGCCTACAAGATGGCCATGGGACAGCTGAGCGAGAACGCCAAGATGAAGCCCGGGCGATATGAGACCGAGCAGTACGGCTTCTACAGCGGCCTTCCGGTGAAGATAGGCGTCACGGTGGATGAGAACTCCATCAAGGACATCGATGTCGACGATGACAATCTCGAGATCGGCGTTATGCTGCGCGCTGTCAAGGACAGGTACATTCCCCGCATGATCTCGAGCCAGGCTCTGGCAGTCGATGCGATCTCGGGAGCCACTGTCACCAGCAACGCGGTGCGCTTGGGCGTCGAGCAATGCGTGAAGGATGCTTATGCCGCTGCTGGTGCTGGTACAGACGCCGCATTTGGGATGCTCCGCCCTCAGGATATCGATGACGTTCCAGACGATCTCGAGCCTGATTACACGGCCGACGTGCTCGTTGTTGGAATGGGAGGCTCTGGAATCTCGGCCGCCCTCTCAGCAGCGGAGAACGGTGCTAAGGTCATCGCTATAGACAAGGCAGGCAAATGGGGAGGTACGACCTGCGTCACGAGCGAGTCCTGCGCGGTAAATCCCAAGAAGTTCAAGGAGGAATTCAACGGCGGCTCAGATTACGTTGACGCCCGAGAGTTCGAGGACGACTGGGCTAGCCGAACGCATGGAGACCACAAGCAGGACATGCTGGACCTGTACTTCGCCGAGTCCGGGAACACAATCGACTGGCTGCACTACGACCACGAGTTCCCATACAACACTCCAAATGGCGGTCATGCGGATTATGCGACCTACGACTGCTGCTTCACCTACAAACCCTATACCCTGGCCGACCAGAAGAACGACCTCGCCCGCTCGCTGGGCAACCTCATCAGGCAGTTCGAAGAGCTGGGCGGAACCTACATGCTCGAGACCGAGGCCATAGACTTCCTGCGCGAGGGTGATGCCGTGACCGGCGTGCGAGCCCGCAGGTTCGACGGCAGCGAGTGCGAGATCCATGCCAAGGCCACGATCATAGGCACCGGCGGTTTTGGCTGCAATGACAACCTCATGAAGCGCTTCATGAAGGACGACTACTACCCGCTCTCGGGCAACTGGCATGCATACGGGATGACCACCAACGACGGCAAGATGATCGAGGCGGCACTGGACGAGCTCGGAGCCGCGGTGAAGAACCCGAGCGTTCCCCCACTGTCGCATCTGGCGGGGTTCCCGGTGGACATCCTCGGGTTCGGGACGCACGAGAAGGACGAGGACTCATTCTTCACCGGCCGCAAGGCGATATGGTCTGAGGGCGACATCCCGACGACACTCTCCGTCGCCGCCGACTCACTCGCAGTGACGCGTGCTGGCCACAGGTTCATCAACGAGGAGCACTTCGCGGTCCACGGGGCCATCGTCGCCGGGCCGGAGTACTTCACGATCTGGTCCCAGGAGCAGCTGGACAACTTCCGCGAGAACGGGTTCAAGTACGCGGATTACGGCCCCTCGATGGGATATCTCGGATGCCGTTCCACGATTCCGCTGGGAGTCCCGCTCCCTCATCTGGACGAGGTCATGCAGGCCGGGATCTCCACGGGCTACATTCACAAGGCTGACACTATCGAGGCCTTGGCGGAGCAGATTGGGATTGACCCGCTGGTCCTGAGGTCGACGGTGGACCTCTACAACCAGAGCTGCGACAATTGCCGGGACTCAGAGTTTGGGAAGAACCCGGATTACCTGGACAGGGTCGGCGAGGGGCCATACTATGCGATCCTGGGCTGTGCCTTCTTCTACACGACTGCGGGTGCCCTAGACGTGAACACGGACATCCAGGTTCTCCGAGAGGACGGCACGCCGATCGAAGGGCTCTACGCCGTGGGCACAGACTCGATGGGAGTCCTGATGACCGAGAAGGAGCAGTACCTCGATTATGGTGGCGCTGCTTCCGGTTGGGCCTTCACGAGCGGGAGGCTTGCAGGAAAGGCTGCGGCGAAGAAGGCTCTCGGCAAATAGGTGACGCATGCCGGGTATGAGAGGTCCGAAGAGGGTCCGCAGCACTTGACTTGCGCTTCGAAGTGGGTTCGATGTGCTAGAGTGAGCAACTAAATCAGATGCTCCGTACCCGGCATGCTCGGTTCTGGTTCCGCCATGAGAATGGAAGCGGGCATGCAGCTGTCGGTCCTGCGAAGGTCTTGCGAACCGGAGGTGACACATGCGCTTGGCGATTATCTCAGATGCACACCTGCTGGCCACATCGCTGATTGGCGACAATGTGTCTTTCAGGGTCGATGAGGCGCGCGACACCAAGATGTTGCTCGAGAGCAGGCCGATATTCGAACGCGCTTGCGATGTGGTTTGCGAATGGGGAGCCGACCTCATCATCGTTCCCGGTGACATGACCAAGGACGGCGAGTTCGCCTCCAACATAGAGGCGCACGACCTCTTGATGAACCTGCGGGAAAGGCTCTCAGGCAAGGGCGTGGATTCCAAGGTCCTCGCAATCTGCGGCAATCACGACATCAACAATTCACGAGCCTTGGATTTCTCCGAGGGGTTTTCCGTTCCCGCAACCAAGACAACCCCAGATGATTTCCGCAAGATATGGCACGACTGCGGCTACGATGGCGCGCTCTCGGAGTTCTCCAAGTGGATCTCTGAGAGAAATGGCAAGGGAGACATCGTCCAGGGATGGATGTCCTATTCCACACGTCCGGTGGAAGGCCTGACCATCATCGCCTTGGATACATGCAAGTACATCTCCTCTTTGCACCCACTTGGCAAGGAGGAGCGCCAGACATCCGGGATGGTCTCGCCAGAGCTGCTCGAATGGCTTTCCATTCAAGTTCGCGAGGCCCATGACAGGGGAGATGCGGTGTTGGTGTTCCAACATCACGGAATCGTCCCCCATTTCGACATGGAGCCGGTGCTCATGCCCGGATTTCTAGTCGATGGTTACGAGAGCGTTTGCAGGGCATATTCCGATATGGGAATCAAAGTGGTCCTGACCGGGCACATGCACTCCAACGACATCTCCCGTGAGGATTTTGAGAATGGGAGGTCCATCTACGATGTGGAAACCGGTTCTCTCGTGACTTATCCCAGTTGCATCAGGCTTGGCGATATCGAATTAGAACCACATCCGAGGATTCGCTTGGAGCAAAGGGAACTCGGGTCCGTGAGGTCTGACGGCTACGGCAAGATCGCCCCGATCGAAATCGACGACATCACCAGCTATGGAAGCAAGAGGCTCCTGACAGTGGAGAAGGTCAACGCCATGCTCTATGTGGCATATTTTGGGCCTCTTATCAGGAGGATTTGCGAATCTGGGTCTAAATATGCGCTGTCGAAGACCATGCATTGCAGCATCGGAGAGCTGTCCGAAGTACTGTGGAACAGGCTTGTGAAAAACATGCCGAAGAGCCGCGAGTCCGGACTCGCAATCGATTACAAGGACAGCATTTTCCTGAGCGTGTGGCACGACGTTTCCAAAGACAGGCTCATGATAGACAGGGTGGACCGCAGCTTGGGCCCGGATGCCTATGCCAGAATAGTCATGAACCCCGATTCTGGGAGAATCACGAATACGGCTGTCGAGTTGATTCGCAATCGGGGTATTGTCGACGGAACGAGCGACAACGTGGCCTTTGCAACTTTGGGGTCATTCGCGAGGTTCCTAGATGAGACCACTGCCAGTCTCGACGAGAGGGTCGTCGAAGACAAGGGAGGGGCCAGGGAATACTGCGAGAAGCTGGTCTCGAGCATCGCAACCCAAGAGGTGGATTCCAATCATACGATTCTCGAGTTGGTCGAATATTCCTACATGCAGCATCTGATGGGAAACGAGGATTGTGCTCCCTGGGCGGAAGAGGACATCGAGAAGCTGGGCGCTGCTCATGGTGATTATTCTCTCTACGGAATCTCTAAGAAAGTCGCCGTAGAGCTTTCCAACAGCGAGGAGTCCAGTGATTTCTTCGGTGGAGCCGGCATCAGCCTTGAGACGCTGTTGTGTCACGGCGGGTCGTCAGATGTGGTTTCCCGTTTGATTTACCGGCACATTTGCAATATTGCCACGAGCATGCAGGACTTGATGTTGCTGACGGCCAGGGTTATAAGGTCGAAGAAGACCGGCTTTGCAAAGCTCACCAGGTTCGTGAGCGGCTCGATGTACTCGTTGTCGCATGACCAAAGCGGAATCGACGACCACTTTATCGATGTGGAGTTCTAGGAGAATTGTGCCTCTAGCTGGAGCTGAGCTGTCCAGATGGCTTTCCGGCTGGAT
>JBMNUL010000025.1:0-22309 GCA_050946255.1 Coriobacteriales bacterium
CTTTGCAGCGCAGTCAAAGATCTCGGAGAGCCATTCGGTTGCTGGCTTTCCATACACCATGGCGTCGTATCCATCGCGCATGAGGTCGGCCTTCGCCTTCGAAATCTGCCCGAACCTGACTCCGGAGAGCTTGGTCTTCAGCTCTGCCAACGCCTTGGTGTTGTAGAAGATCCCCTTTGCCAAAGCGGCGAACGACAGCGCGTATTTTATCGGCATCGAATCGGGAACCCTGAACTCGATGTAGCGTTTGAGCCTCACGTCGAAGAAGAACATCGAGAGGACATGCTCGATGTCCGCCTCGGTCATCTCCTTCCCATCGAAGACATCCGCTCCGGTGAGGTTGCCATGGGGGACTGCCGTCGTGTCGTCGTTGGCATTCTCGAGCGTGAGGATCGGGGGTCTGGCCATCAGCATCCTCGCATAGCCCTCGTATGAGTCATCGTCTCTGAAGAGGAAAGGAGCTGCCATGCTGCGGGCTGGGTCCACATCGTTCCATATGGCGGCTCTCGCCATTCGCTTGGGAACCGGAAGCCCGGATCTCGAAACGCGCACGGCTTTATCGGGATCGGCGCATGCAGCTCCCACCAGCTCTCCCTCGAATATCGGGGAATTGTCGAACAAGAAGTAGAGAAGAGGGCCGATGACCGTGGCAAGGCGCATCTTGTCCATGCAGTCCTGCTCGCTCGAGTAGTCGATCGACACCTGCGTGGACGCGCTGGCCCTCATCATGCATATCCCGTGCTTGCCAGTTCTCTTGAAGTGCTCGTTCATCATCGCGTACCTGTGCTTGGGGATTATCGGAATCTCCCTTGCGCAGGCTGTGGGATGGTAGCCACACGACATGAGCTTGTAGCCCATCGAGTCTAGCACCGGGTCCACGTTTTCGCGGAAGCCCCTGTACAGCTCTTCGAGCTCGCGTACGCTCGCTCTGGGACCTATGCTCACCTCGAGTTGGGCACCGGGTTCGATGGTCACCGGTGCGCTGTCCTTCTCGAGGCCGATGACTCGCACGTTGCCTTCTTTGTCGGTGGTGGTCATCTCGCCGTCGTATTTAGGGCTGAGGGTGAGGAGGATGTCCTCCACTCCTGGACGCTCCGAGTTGGGATAGGAATAGAAAACGGGGCCGTTGTCCTCGGCATTGACGACGAAATGCTCTACCTCGAATCCAAGGTAGCCGCTCGTGCCCCTTGTCTCTCCACCCCTTATGTACCCCGCAATGGCCTTGATGTTCCGCTCGTATGTGTCGATGTCCATTTTGGCCTTCCATACCAATGCATCTGAGAGTTGGGGGAGTGGCGCCCCCAATAACAGTACATGCATATTATGAACTAAGATTCTGCACGCGTCGTGAACAAACTGAGTATATCCTAGGTGTTCAATATGGATAATGGAGGTATAGAATTCCCGACACTTCGATGACCGGGTTCTTAATGTTTCCGGACGGCGGGCGTGCTGTTTGAGGCGTGATGTTATGCCGGCAATTGCCGTTGGGAGTTGCCGGGGCAGAGTTGCCTGCTCGTCCCCAACGAGCACAGCACCTGCTGAAATTTTCCCTTGCGGCGTATTTCAATGGCCCTGCAGTTGGTCGACAACCGTGCATCTCCACAAAATAACCGATGGCCGATGCAGCAAAGTAGCTCCACAGGGTTTTCGAACACGCTGCCGAATATGGTGGAAACCGAATCAGACCTTGTTGCTATAGTAAACGAATAAAGTTCATTGAATGCGTGCACGTTCGTGCTTGCCTCTCGAACCCGAATGGTCCGACTGTGCCGTGCGCGCTAACCGCATTCCAATTGGAATGCGCTGTTCAAGATAGGAGAAAAAATGGCACAAAATGGTACTCCAGAGAACTACCTCTTCACATCTGAGTCGGTGACAGAGGGTCATCCAGACAAGATCTGCGATCAGATTTCCGACGCAATCCTCGATGAGATCCTGCGCCAGGAGATCGACCTGTCCGCAAAGGGCTATGTATCCCCCTCCGGAGTCGCAGCCAATGTCGCGAACGCCCATGCTGCCATCGAGACTTTTACAACCACCGGTCTGATTTGCGTGTGCGGCGAGATTCGCACTGTTGCAGACCTCAACATCGATGCAATCGCCCGCGAGGTCGTCGATAGCATCGGTTACAACGACGCCAGCTATGGTTTTGACTGCCACACCTGCGCAGTCATAAATGCCGTCCATGGCCAGTCCCCCGACATCGCACAGGGCGTCGACGAGGCCTATGACGTGCAGCAGGCTCTCAAGGACGGCACCGACAAGTACGACCTCACCGGAGCCGGCGACCAGGGAATGATGTTCGGATATGCTTCCAACGAGACCAAGACCCTCATGCCGATGCCGATCTACATGGCACATCGCTTGGCCGAGCGCCTAACCGAGGTCCGCAAGAACGGCACGCTTCCCTACCTGCGTCCAGACGGCAAGACCCAGGTCACGATCAAGTACGTGAACGGCAAGCCCGTGGGGGCCACCACCGTCCTCATTTCCTCTCAGCATGCCGATGGCGTCGACATCCAGGGCCAGATGAAGCCGGACCTGATCGAGAACGTCATCAAGCCCGTCTTCGAGAAAGAGGGAGTGCCCTTCGGAGATGACGTCGAGGTGCTGGTCAACCCGACCGGGCGTTTCGTCGTCGGCGGGCCAATGGGCGACACCGGACTCACAGGGCGCAAGATCATCGTCGACACCTACGGTGGAATGGGCCGTCACGGCGGCGGTGCTTTCTCCGGAAAGGACTGCACCAAGGTCGACCGCTCTGCAGCATATGCGGCAAGGTGGATCGCGAAGAACATCGTTGCAGCTGGAATCGCCGAGAAGTGCGAGGTCGAGCTTGCCTACGCTATCGGAGTCGCAAGGCCGCTCTCCGTATTCGTCGAGGACTTCGGAACTTCCAAGTACACTCATGAGCAGCTCGCCGACGCAGTGCAGAAGGTCTTCGACCTCCGTCCTGCCGCGATCGTCGACACGCTTCAGCTTCGTCGTCCTATCTATCGCTTGACCTGCAACTACGGTCACTTCGGGCGCGAGCTCCCAGAGTTCACGTGGGAGAAGACCGACAAGGTCGATGAGCTCAAGGCTGCTCTTGGAGAATAATGAACTGGTGAAGGTTGCCGAGGTTGTTCTCGACATCCCCACCCGTGCGCTCGACAGCAGTTTCACCTATTTGGTGCCGTCCGGGATGGACGTCAAGGTGGGGCAATGCGTCGAAGTCGAGTTCTCGCACCATCCGAGCATAGGCTATGTAATGGATATCTCCGAACGTCCTGCAAAGGACTTCGGAGATATCTCGTTGCTGCCCATTTCCAGCATCAGGTCGGAGTCGTATTTCGACGGCGTGTCCGCCGAGCTTGCCCGCTGGATTGCGAGGGAGTATCTGAGCACCCTGCCCGAGACGGTCAGGCTCTTCATGCCGCCGGGGGCTTCTCCAAAATTCCGCAAGCTCTCCAACGGCGAGTACGAGTATGTCGAACCCAAGGTCGCTCCCGTAGATGACAGGTGGGCGATGCTCACCGAGCAGGGGATGAGCTACGTCCCCAGGAAATCTGCAACCAAGCAGGCCGCCGTCATAGAAGCTCTCCGTGCCGGCGAGATGCGGGTCGCAGAGCTCGGCATCGAGATCGATTCCGTTTCCTCCGTGTTGAAGACCCTCGAGGAAAAGGGCGTGGTGAGAACCGAACGTCGTAGGAAGATGCGGGGGATGGGAGAAGTTTCCAGCAGGAGCCGAGACATCGAGAACCTCACCGCGGGCCAGCGCGAGGCACTTTCGAAGATCAACTGTTCCGTGGATGACGGCAAGGGCGATGTGGTCGTGGTCGATGGGGTCACCGGGTCTGGAAAGACTGAGGTCTACCTCCAGGCGATAGGACATGTTCTGAAAAACGGTGGGTCGGCCTGCGTCTTGGTTCCGGAGATCTCTCTCACGCCTCAGACTGTCGGAAGGTTCCGTTCCAGATTCGGGGATTTGGTCGCGGTCCTGCACTCCAGGCTCTCGGTTGGCGAGCGCTACGACCAGTGGAGCCTCATCCGCTCTGGCGAGGCACGCGTCGTCGTCGGCGCGAGGTCTGCTCTGTTCGCTCCTCTGACTGACCTCAAGCTGATAGTCATCGACGAGGAGCACGAATCCTCCTACAAGCAGGGCTCTTCCCCGCGTTATACCTCAAGGGACGTTGCCGTGAAATTGGCGGAACTGCGTGGTGCCACCCTCGTGCTCGGAAGTGCCAGCCCGGCGATTGAGACGCTCTACAACTGCCAGATTGGAAAGTGGAGCCGTGTCGTTTTGAACGAGAGGGCAAGTGGAAAGCCACTTCCTCCAGTTCAGGTCGTCGACCTCGGCGGGGAGTTTGGAGACGGAAACCGCACCATGTATTCCAAGGCGCTTGTAAAGGCCCTGCAGGAGACCATGGACAAGGGCGAGAAGGCGGTGCTCCTTCTCAACCGAAGGGGTTTCGCGTCGTTTCTATTGTGCAGGGAGTGCGGATACGTCCCGACCTGCGAGCATTGTTCCACCTCTATGACCTTCCACGAGTCTCGAAGGAGAGGTGGCAAGGGCAACGGTGGCAAGACAGGGTTCCTGATGTGCCATCACTGCGGGAGCAGGATGCCCGCTCCGGCAAGATGCCCCGAATGCGGGAGTCCTTACCTCCGTCAGCTTGGGCCCGGAACGCAGTTTGCAGCCGATCAGCTGAGGGCATTGCTCGGGCAAGATGTCCCAATTGTGCGCATGGATGCCGACACAACCCGGAACAAGGGTGCGCATGAGAAGCTTCTCGGGGAGTTTGCGGCAGCCGACAGGGGTGTCCTGCTGGGTACCCAGATGATAGCGAAGGGTCTCGATTTCCCGGACGTCACCCTTGCGGGCGTCCTTATCGCGGATACCACGCTGAAGCTTCCGGACTTCAGGGCCTCGGAACGCACGTTCCAGTTGATAGAGCAAGTTGCTGGAAGAGCCGGCCGCGCGGAACGCGAGGGCCGGGTTATCGTCCAGACCTACTGGCCGAACCACCCTGCGATTGTGGCCGCATCCAAGCACGACAGGAAGATGTTTCTGGACTCCGAGCTCCCGATTAGAAAAGAGCTCGGCTACCCGCCATACAAGAGGCTCGCCAACATCCTCATCTGGGGCAAGGATGAGAAGGCTGTCATGCGGGAGTCGACCGTGTTGCGCGAGGCGCTAGACGATCGCTTCGGCATCATCAATGGAAAGGGGAGCCTCTTCGAGGACGCTCCAGTGCAGGTGGAAGACAGGGGAGACCTGGAAGGTTGGGAGATATTGGGACCGAGCCCGTGTCTTCTCTCCAAGCTCAGGGGGACGTTCAGATGGCACATTCTGGTGAAGGCCCCGATAGGTGCCGACATCCCAGGAGTTCTCGGTCCCATCTTCAGGCAGCGCAAGGCCTCGGAGAGTGTGAGCCTGGCCGTTGATGTAGACCCAGTGGACCTCTTCTAGATTTGATGCAGGAGATGCGGGTTTGGGCGTGTTTCCCGGATTCTGATCGGCGTTCCTTGGGGTAGCCCGGCGTGTCCCCTCTCGGATTCTGTTCAGCGTTCCTTGGGGTCGACTCGGCGTTCTCCCCGGATTCTGATCGGCGTTCCTTGGGGTCGACTCGGCGTTCTCCCCGGATTCGGCTCATATCGATACTCCCGGCACATTTGGGATTCGTTCAAAACCCCGCTGGGAGTAGAATCTTTACAAAAGACGTCAAGCTATAGATTTTGCGGTGCGCCCGATGGATCGTGATTGAATCCAATGCTGTTGCAAGTCGGATGTGGGCGCCCGAGTTTTTCGGGGACATCGGTCCCTTTAGGAGATTGCAGTGGACATCATAATCGCACCAAACCCGATACTTCGTCAGAAGTGCGAGGACATCGTTCTCGCCAACGAGCCGGATATAAAGCAGTTCGCAAAGGACATGGCCAAGGCAATGTACGATGCGAACGGCTGCGGTCTGGCCGCTCCCCAGGTTGGCGTCGCGAAGAAGCTGATCGTCGTGGACTGCGATTACGCCGATGGGGACAAGAGCCCCATCTATCTTGTCAACCCCTATGTCGAGTCCACCAGTGGCGAGCCAATCGTGGACGAGGAGGGATGTCTCTCTATCCCAGGTATCACCATCCCGGTGTCCCGTTGCGAAGATGCCGTGATCAAGGGCATCGACCTAGATGGCGAGCCGGTGACGATCGAGGCCAAGGGCTTCCTCGCGCGCTGCATGCAGCACGAGATCGACCATCTTTCCGGCATAACCCTCTTCGAGACCCTTCCGGTGGTGGAGAGGCTCTCCAAGCTCGAGGAATACAAGGCAGCTCTGGAAATGGGGAAGGTTCCTGGTGAGGTCGATTAATTGAACATTCCTTGCTGCTGACGTGGTGTTACCGTATCTTTGCATAAGTCGCAAAATGTTCCGAAGAACTATGGGGGTGTGCTTGTGAGGGTCGTCTACATGGGAACTCCGAAGTTTGCCGTGCCTTCTCTCAAGGCGCTGAACGGGTCTCCTGATTTCGATGTGGTTTCCGTCTTCACTCAACCAGATGCTGTTAGCCGAAGGGGTAACAAGGCCCGCCCGACAGAGGTCAAACGTTGCGCCGAGGAACTCTCTATCCCGGTCTTCACACCATCATCTTTGCGGGACGATGGTGTGGCCGAGCTCATCGAGGAGATGGCCCCAGACGCGATCGTCGTCACTTCCTATGGAAAAATCCTCCCCAAAAGGATTCTTGAAATTCCGCCTTTGGGCTGCATAAACGTGCATGCCTCGCTTCTCCCGAGATGGAGGGGTGCCGCGCCGATAGAGCGTTCCATCCTCGATGGCGACGATGTGACTGGCGTGAGCATCATGAAGATGGAGGAGGGGCTGGACACTGGCCCCTACTGCGCTCAGGAATCAATGATGATAGACGATTTCGGGAGCTCTGAGCTTTCGGACATCTTGGCCGATATGGGGTCGATGATGCTGGTCCATGTTCTTCCGATGATCGAGGCTGGAACTGTCACCTGGACCGAGCAGGACGAGGAACTGGCCACGTATGCTTCCAAGATCACGAAGGAAGAGATGCTGCTTTCTCCTGAGCTCACGGCAAGGGAGAACGTTCTCCGCGCAAGGGCCTCTACAGAGCATGCCCCCGCAAAGGCTGTCGTTTGCGACCGTCCGTTGACGGTCTTCTCGGCATCGGAATTCGACCCGGAGGCCGAGGGGTTCGAGGTTGACGGCGAGGTCGGGCCCGGTCAAGTTGCCAAGATCAGGAAGAGACTTTTCCTGGGGGCATCGGACAGGGCATTCGAATTGAAATCTGTGAAACCCGATGGAGGCAGGATCATGGATGCTGCCGGTTTTTGCTCGGGAGTGTATGGGAAATTGAAGAATGGAGAGGGAACCTGGGAGGCAATCAGATGAGCGATGACAACCGTAATTCCGGAAGTCGCGGAAATGGGAACGGAGGGTCCCACAGCGGCTCCGGAGGAGCTCGTGGAGGTTCCCACGGCAATGGATCATACGGGAAGTCCCGTGGCGGAAACCGAGGCGGGAAAAGCGGAAATGGTGGAAGCCGTGGCAAATCCCACAGCGGAAGCGGATCACATGGCGGCTCTCGTGGAGACTCGGGTTCCAAGGGCGGATCCTACGGACGAGGCGGTTCGAAGGGCAACTCGCACGGGGGTTCGAATTCCAAGGGTGGATACGGCTCGAAAGGCGGGAAAAACGGCGACTCTCGCAACGACTCTCGCTCCGGCTTCCGTGACAGCTACAAGTCGAAGGGCGGATCGAAGGGCGGTTCCCGCTCCGATTCACATTCCAGTTTCCATGATGACTACAAGTCCAAAGGGGGATCGAAGAACGGTTCCCGCTCAGACTCACATTCCAGTTCCCGCGACGGATACAAGTCCAAGGGGGAGCACAAGGGAGGTTCCCGATCCGACTCGCGCATCAGTTCGAAAGACGGCTACAAATCCAAGAGTGGGCCTCGCTCGGATTCTCGTTCCGATTCCAACGGGGGATACAAATCCAACGGAGGCAACCGCTTCGACTACCACGATGAGCACAACTCCGGCCATTACCCTCATGGGTCACATGGAGATTTCAGGCACGACGACCACTCCCGCAATTCCGACGGACCCAGGACCTACAAGGGCGTGTCGCGTGGCGAGGTGGGCCTGAGACCGCCCAAGCATCGCGAGGATGGCGGGCGATATGGAGATAGGCGTTCGGAAGGCTATCACAGCAACAAGCTCTCTCCCGGCAGGAGATTGGCATTGAAGACTGTGCGCCGAGTTCGCGAGCGTGATGCATTTGTCCAGCAAGTTGCCAGCTCGGTTATTCGAAAGGCGAAGGTCCAGCCAGAGGACAAGGCCTTTGCCGAACTGCTGGCCACTGGCGTCGTGTCGACTTGGGGAACTCTCGACGAGATCATCGACAGGAGCCTCAAGCATCGCGATGATATAGAGCCAGAGGTCAGAGATGCCCTGCGGATAAGCGTGTACGAGCTCGTCTTCCTAAAGAAACAGGACCACGCCGCGGTCGACCAGGGCGTGGAGCTTGTCCGTGAGGTAGCGCCGCGTGCGGCAAATCTCGCAAATGCGGTGCTCCACAGGATCATCGAGGACATCGGGCTTTTCCCCTGGGGAAATCCGAACACCGACGACGAGGCCCTCGCCAGGAAACTCGGCTTCCCATATTGGATGACAGACATGCTGATCGACAGCTTGGGAAGGGATGCCGCCGTTGTCTTCATGATGGCCAGCAACGATCCGGCACCGGTGTTCATGTGCGCCAACAACGTTACCAGCAGCTCCGAAGAGCTGTTCGAGGACCTGGAGAGAATCGGGGGAGAGCCCAAGTACGTTGGACCTAAGGACCGCGGGTGCATCGAGGTCGGTGACACCAGGGCAGCGCTGAGGTCGGACTTGCTGAAAGACGGAAGGGCCCTGGTCTCCGATGCCTCCGCACAGCTGGCGGCTCTCATTGGGACTCCCGTGAAGGGTAAGCGCTTCCTCGAGATCGGCAGCGGACGCGGCACCAAGACGGTCATGCTCCAGAGCAACGCCCTCAAGTACAACGGCGAGCAGTGCGAGATGCACTGTGTGGACCTGCATGCCTTCAAGAACAACGTCCTGGCTCAGAGAATAGCCACCACTAAGCTCGATAACGTCACGCTCTACGAAGGGGACGCGACAGACCTCGATTCAATCGAGGGCCTCCCCGAGAGCTTTGGCAAGATATTCATAGACGCCCCGTGCTCGGGCGTCGGGACCCTGAGGAGGCACCCTGAGATCCGCTGGAACCTCACCCAGAGGGATATCGACTCGCTCGGAGGGGTGGGCCTGGCAATGCTGAAGTCCGCTTCTCGCAGAATCGAGCCGGGCGGCACGATCGTGTTCTCAACGTGCACCGTCACCGAGGAAGAGAACCAAGACGTGATCAAGGCCTTCCTCGAAAGCGAGGAGGGTGCGGGGTTCGCACTTCGAGATGTCAACGGCAAGGGCTGGATCATGAACCAGCTCGTTCCCGGTGGCCCAGATGTCCATTTCATCGCACAGCTTGTGAGAAGGGGCTGATCGATGCCTTCGCGATCTGATGGGGGAGACATCCTCAGACAGTTCAACGGAACCTGCGCCCTGATCACGCTGATGCTCAGGAAGGTGGCGCTCTCCGCAGACCTGGACGAGGGGCTAGCCGCGGCTCGGAAACGCAAGATGATAGATGCGTCGAACGAGGAATTCATCCGCAAATGCTTGCAACTGAACGAGCAGGTTCAGGCTGGAGAAGAACCGGACGAGCCGATAACGAAGGAAATCGTCAAGGAGATGCAGGCCTGCGCCATCAGGCTCAACAGCGCCGATTCCGCTTAGGGGCTGCATCTTTTGCAGAGCGTGTTCGTGCCGAGATGGGCGAGTCCGTCATCCGTTCAATGCCAACAGACAGGAAACTTCCAGCATGAACACCCCGCTTGCATCGAGTTCTGCAAGTTCCTGTCCAAGGAACTCCTCGATGCACTTCAAGCGGTAGCTCAACGTGTTCCTGTGCATGAACAGAGTTCTAGCCGCCAGATGCTGATTTCTCCCCGTTGCCAGGTACACGTAGAGCATCTTCACCATCTCACGCCCACGCTCCAGATCGCCTTTGTATCCGTTCCGCATGAGCTCCAGTACCTTTGGATGGCACATCACTCCAGCTCCGACATTGTCCGATAGGACCCGGCTGACCAGGGACTCGAATATCTGATCGTATCTTGCCACGGGCAGCACGCCGGTCTTCTCGCCCTCGCTCAGGCATAGCCTGGCCTGCTCGTAGAATGCCAGCAGCTTGAATATTCCCTCAAACTCCAGGCTGATACCGCAATTCATGTCTAGACGAATGCACTCTGACTTCAGTCTTCCCTCTTTGGCGAACCCCTTCGAACCTAGGTGCTCGATCGTCACGATGGACCCATCTTGGACTATTGATATCCCATCTGGGATTATCATCTCCACCGATGCGAGCCTTGTGAGAGTCGGGATGCCTCCCTCAATGTTTTTTGGGAGCATCATCACGAGCACCCTGTAGGTGTCGTCCTCGGCCCAACCCTTCTGCGATAGTTGGAACCTCACGAGACCCATGTCCACTGGCTTGCCGGCCAGCATCTTCTTGAAATGCGACTCCAAACCCCCGGATCCGCCCTGCTCGCCCTCATCTCTTGAGAGCGCTTGCTGCAGCCTGTCTCGAACATGCATGGCCAGAAAGACCTGAGCATCTGTGAAAGGAGCAGAGATATTGACCTGGCCGATCGTGGCGACTTTCTTATCGCCCAGCTCAATCGAAGCGGCGAGGTTGGTCACCTCCGGCATTCGCGACGGGTTGATCAGAAGGGGAGAGTCCGAATTCGACAGTTCGCGGCCAATCCTGCGCTGCTCTTCCAGTGTGTAGTACTCCAATGGGCTGACTCCGTCGCGGACGACTCTTCCCCATATCGTGCTCTCGTATCCAACCGGGAGGTTTCCGGCCATGGCCACCAAGGCGCTGCTGGAATCGAACACCGCAATCGGGTTGTCGAGCATCTGGCACCCGATTTGCAGGACATCGGAAATTCCGCGCCCACCTAGTATCGCAGCGACCATATCCTCATCCCACCTATCAAGCTCTTCTATCGCGTGCAATACCTGGTTGAGGATGCAGCCGAGCGACCTCGTCGTTTGCACGACCGCCAGCTCGCCCTCGCCGGTCTTTTCAATCTTGGAGGGCACGGGGGATTTTGGGTTTACGACCACGATGGCATGTCCGGGCAGCTTGCACGTGGAGGATTTTGCCGAAGTGAGCTCAAGCGCGGTCTTGTCGTTCATCACGAAGAGCGTGGACGCGGCTTCTGCATCGCGGAGCTCGTCTGAATCGGGGCCGTCGCACAGGCAGACGGACTCGATTTTCCCATTTAACTTCTTGGAACTGGCCATGGTCCAGCTGTCGGACCGAGTATCTTCACGGTGCTCGCGCTCGATTCTCTCGACAATGGTCGCAAGGGTTGCAGCAAACATTTCAAACCTTCGTCCAAATAGCCCAAAACAAAATCTATTTTAATGCTTCTTGGATATAACAATCGGAATAATCAGCCTATATCATCCAAATTACAGGTCAAAGATATTTCGTCCACAATGCATTTCGAGGAGTGATTCAGATGAGCGATAACCAGCAGTTCCGAAATCCGGCAATCGAGGGCGCACCCACTCTTTTCCAGGCAGGTCCGGGAATGTTTCTCCCCAGGACGTTCAATGGGGTTCCCGCAGAGACTGCCGCATATCGCACGACGGCATGGATCGGCACCCCGCTTATGGGGATCAGCCAGGTCATCGATGTAGTGGGTCCTCAGAGCACCGAGTTCATGCAGTCGATCTGCGTCAACGACTTCTCCAACTTGAGCGATACCGGCCTTCGTCACGCGGTTATCTGCAACGAAAAGGGTCAGATCCTAACCGATGGCGTTGCAATCCGAATCGCAGATGACAGGATCCGCACCTACTGGCTCAATCCACCTATTGTCTATCTGGCCTCGATTTCTGATTTGGATGTCCACACCGAGGATATGAGCGCCAAGGAGTACTTCATCCAGATCGAGGGAGAGAAGTCTCTGGAGATCCTCGAGGAGGCTTTCCAAGCTGACCTCCACGACATCAAGTTCGCCAAGCACCGCATCCAGGATGTGGATGGGATGAAGGTCCAGGTCATAAGGCTCGGAATGAGCGGCAACCTCGCATACGAGATCCACGGCCCGATGAGCGATTTCGTTACCATCTACGACAAGGTCTGGGCAGCGGGGCAGAAGTTCGGCGCCCAGAAGCTCGGAAGCCTGGCGTACAACCTCTTCAACCACACCGAGGCCGGGTTCCCCAACATCAACCTCCACTATCCTCTGCCCTGGATGGAGAGCGGAGAGGGGATGGCAGATTGGTGCCGCAAGAACCCCGCCCTGGCCTTCTACAACCTGTCCCGCGATCTCAGGGGTTCCCTCGGAGACGACCTCGAAGACCGCTTCATGACCCCTTATGACACCGGGATTGGCTATCTAGTCAAGTTCAACCACGATTTCATGGGACGCGAGGCTCTGGAGAAGATTGCCGAAAAGCCTTCCCGCACGGTCTGCACCCTCGAGTGGAATCCCGAGAGCGTTGCCAAGGTGTTCGCCGCGGAAATCACCCCTGGCGGCGAGAAGGTGGACGACATCACGGAGATTCTCGACACCGACATGGAGGCCGGATTTGTCACCGGCAAGATGATTTACCGCGCCGATTGGGTGCTGGACCCGAATGGCAACAAGATTGGAGTTTCCACGGGTCGTATCCGCTCGTTCAACTACAACTCGATGATCTCCCTTGGATTCATAGCACCGGAGTTCGCGAAGGAGGGCACAGAGCTCACCGTGGTATGGGGTACTCCAGGAACCAAGCAGTTCAACGTCAAGGTCAAGGTCGCTCACTATCCCTACAACGGAAACGACATCGTGAGCAATCAGGTCAAGGACGTGGAGGAGATTCCACACAGGTTCTGATACCGGTTCAATTTCATGCCTTGATATTTTCCCTTGTCAGACCTTTCAAGTATCTGAGACCTGGGGAAGCCCGCGTTATGAAGCGGGCTTCTCCATTTTTCTGTCCCTCTAAGGCGTGAGATCCCATAGTGCTATAGTGCATTGGTGTATCGAAGGTGAAGTTTCCGGAGATGGGCTGACGGAGGAGATCGAAGTGGCAAAACTGGCTGCAGTGTCTTGCCCTACCTACCCAAGGGACAAGCAGAAGAACATCGACAAGTTCGTTGAATGGGTCGAGAAGGCAGCAGAACAGGATGTCGACCTGGTCGTGTTTCCGGAGGAGCATTTCTCTGAGGCCGGCACGCTCGCGATGGGCGCGTACTGTGCCGATGACAAGCTCTACGACTGCGAGAACGCCGAGCTTGTCCCAGAGGGCCCGGTGACGCAGTTGGCCGTGGATCTTGCAAAACAGCATGATATGTACATTGCATTTGGGATTCAGGAGCAGGACCCGGACAGGTGGACGATCACCCACAACTGCTGCGTCCTCGTGGGCCCCGAGGGATATATCGGGAAATACCGCAAGGTCCATCTTCCAATGGACGAGAGGTTCATCAACGTTCCCGGAGACCGCTTCAGTGTCTTCAACACCGATCTGGGAAAGATCGGACTTCTGGTCTGCTACGACCACTGCTTCCCCGAGGCATCGAGGGCGCTGGCAGTGCAGGGGGCTGACATAATCGTTTGCCCGACGCGCTGGCCGAACTCCACGCAGTCTATGGACAATCCTGATCACATCGCCTTGATGACGCTTCCTGCTGCAAGGGCCCTCGAGAACATGTGCATCTTCATTCAGGCTGTGACCTGCAGCAGGCCCGAAGGACCCAAGACGTTCGAGGGCCACAGCCAAATTCTCGGTCCGAATCCCGGTCAGGTTTTCGCCAGAATAGGATTCGACGAGGGAATGGCCGTGGCTGACGTGGACGTCAAGGCGGAAATCCAGCGTGCGAAGCTCTATTCGATGGCCGGGTCTGACTTCATCCGCGATAGACGTCCTGGCGCTTATGGCACGTTGTGCGCCTCGAATCCCTATGCGAACTTCAACGATGGGTTCTTCAACATGGAGGACGTTCAAGGCGGTTATCTCGAGTAGGAAGTGCCATTAATCGCTTCGATGGAGATGCTCAAATTGGGATTTTCGAAGGGTCCGGAATGAAGAAGCTTTCATCCCAGAATGAAAAGGTGAAGATCCCGGGTAAAGACTTGCGAGTTTTTTCGCTGCTTGTTTTTCGTGCTCGAACCACATCGCCACATCTGCGCACCACATCTCATCCACAGCTTTCCAAATCGGCTATTCTTTATTAGTGCGCCTTTCGAGGACAAGATTGGCGCAACGGCAATTGAAGGGATGAGATATGGGATTGCTCAAATGCTCTGATACCTATTGGGAATTTCTGGGCACTTGCACTCAATGCAAGCATTGCACCGATGCGTGCGAGTCGCTTACAGCGGCGGAAATGACATTGGGCGACATCGCAGGTGCGATGTTGGAGGCGGATCGCGGTGCTCAAGACGAGGATGAGTTGCGCAAACGGCTACTGGGAAACCAGAAGCTCGTGCAGGCCGTTAGAGGTTGCTTCTTCTGCACCACATGCAAGAACACCTGCTTTGCCCACAACGACGTCTGCGACCTCATCTATCATGCGCGCGTAGACTTCCAGGAGCTCGGGCTCATCGAGCGCGAATCCTGGTCGAGCGTGGAGGTAGACAAGGAATGGGATATCTTCACCGCATACCGGGCTATATACGGAATCGGTTATCCTGATTTGACCCGTCACCTGGAAACTGAGGACCATCCTGCCGAATCGGATTGCAAAGTGGCCTTCTTCCCGGGATGCTCTCTTGCGGCGTATGGCCCAGAGCTCACACGGGAGATATTCGCAACGGTAGAGGAGCTTGGCGGCAAGACCACCATGATCGACAAATGCTGCGGCTCCCCTCTGAGGAGTGCCGGTTTCTATGAGCGCGCAGAGGAGCTTTGCGACAGAAACACCGATGAAATGAGGGCTTCCGGTGCCTCGACTCTGGTCTGCGTTTGCCCGGGATGCGCCAACGCGATGCGCGAGGCATTCGAGCGCAATGGTCTCGAGGCGGAAATCCAGAGCCTGCCGCAGTTTCTGACCCAGCATGGGTTCAAGCCAAAGCGAGAGCTTCCCGCCAACGAGATATACATGTCCAAGGCATGCCAGGACCGCGACGGGTCCTACCTCGACCAGACTTGCGAGCTGTTGGGAATCGACCCTCATGAACATCCGATTTTCCACGGTTGCTGTGGCGCTGGAGGCGCGGTCAGCTCCTTCCAGCCAGACCGGGAGGACGAGCAGACCGATTCCAAGCTCTCATTTGCACCGGACGGCTCTACAGTCGTCACGATGTGCCCGACCTGCACCTACACCTATGCCTATAGGTTGATGCGGGGCAACCGCCAGATTGAGAACAAGCACTACGCGGAGCTCCTCTTCGAGAACCAGTTCGATTGGGACACCGTTTTCGCCCAGCTCAGCGGAATGTGGACCGGAGAATACGCGGCCTGGCTTGCACAGGTCTTCGCTTAGGAGGTGCTCGAAGTGACCGAGGAAACCAGCAATAGAGTCGAAGCCGGGGCGGGTAGCTCCGGAGTCGAATCGGGTAAGGATAATAACGAGGCCGGCGTGGCCATCATTGGATTTGGAACCGCTGGAGTCAACTCTGTGATCGGGCTCAGAACCGGCGGATACGACGGCAAGATCGATGTGTTCTCCGACACCAACATCAGGCCCTACAGCCCAATACTCACGTCCTATTTCATAGGTGACGAGAAGACCTACGAGGAATGCTTCCCGTGGACGGAAGACGAGCTGAACGACTTGAATTACGAGCTGCACCCAGGTGCGAAGGTGGAGAAGCTCGACACCAAGGCGCACACGGTCACGACCGCAGACGGGGTGTTCCCATACAAGAAGTGTGTGATCTCGATCGGCGCTGCACCGGTTGCGTTCGGATTTCCCAAGACCGAGGGCTATGAGCCCCTGCAGCTGCGGACCATGGACAGCGCACTGGAGTTCAAGAAGAGGATAGAGGACCCATCCTGCAAGAAGATCCTCATCAGCGGGGCATCGATGATCGCATTGAAGTCCCTCGAGGCTTGTCTCAACCATGGACTTGACTGTTCTCTCGTTGGAATGAACCCGCACATCCTGGACTTCAACGCGCTTCCTGAAGCGGCCGTGAGGTTCGAGAAGGGTCTGCGCTCGTATGGAGTGAACCTGCGTTTTGGCGAGACGATGAAGTCCGTCAAGGTCGTGAACGACGAGCGCGGCAAGCTCGAAGTGGAGTTTTCCGGCGGGGACATCGGATATTACGACGAGATAATCGTCGCACATGGCGTGCGCTCCAACTACAGCTTCCTAGAGGAGGGCGCTATAGACATGGACCGCGGAATCTTGGTCGACGAGTTCATGCGCACAAGCGACCCAGATGTCTATGCGGCCGGCGATGTTGTGCAGTCGCTCGAGCTGATCTCGAAGCAGAACCGAATCGTGGGAATATGGAAGAACGCTGCACGCCAGGGATTCACGGCGGGCAGGGCAATCGCGGCAGATATCGCCGGAGAGCCTGCTCCACAAGAAGCAGCCTACAAAGGCTCTATCCCGATGAACACGATTGCCGTGAAGGACACTCTGTTCATTTCCGGTGGGACGATGGAAGTCACCGACAACAGGCATGTCGAGGTCCGCGAGACGGAGGACATGACCGTCGTCTACGTTTACGAGGACAAGCCCGATGGCGGCGAGAAGCTGGTCGGGTTCAACGTCACGTGCGACCACGACGAGGCCGGTGGCGATGCATACGACACGGGCGCGATGCTGATGCTGCGCTTGGAGTCCGGTTCCCGCGAGTAGACATGCGACCAGATTCCGATAGCTCCTCAGATGGGCAACCGTCTTCGCCAGATGCCGAAATGAAGATGCCCGAAACGGGCCCTCACGCGAAGCGGACTGATGCTGGAGCCTCCACGGGTATTCCCGAACTGCTCTCTCCAGCAGGAGGTCCAGCACAGTTCTATGCCGCATTGTCTGCGGGTGCCGATGCCATTTACTGTGCTCTTGGCGGAGAGTTCAACGCGCGGAGGATGTCGGAGGGAGAATTCGACGACAGCTCTTTCGCCGAGGCCTGCGACACAGCTCATCTCTTGGGAGCCAAGGTATACGCCACGGTCAACATCGTGGTCGGCGATGACGAGCTCGGGCGCGCATTGAAGGTTGCCGGCCGTGCACTGTCTCTTGGTGCAGATGCCCTGATAGTCCAAGATTGGGGCTTTATGAGCCTCATTCGCGAGAACTGGCCATGGGCCGAGGTGCATGTTTCCACCCAATGCAATGTCCACGACCCCCGGGGCGTGAGATGGTGTGCAGATGAGATGGGCGCCTCGAGGGTTACTCTCTCCCGAGAGCTCTCGATCGACGAGATTTCCGAATGCTGTTCTACTGGAATCGAGTGCGAGGTGTTCGCCCACGGGGCAATATGCGTTTGCTACTCGGGTTTGTGCCTCATGTCCAGCATGAGGGGCGGGAGATCGGGAAACCGAGGGCTATGCGCCAATCCGTGCAGGCTTCCGATGACACTGGTAGACCTGGATTCCGGCAGGTCGATCTCGGCGCCGGGAAACCTCCGCCCTCTCTGCCCGAAGGACAACTGCACCATAGAGGACCTCGATGACCTGGCGCGAATCGGAGTGGCCTCCCTGAAGCTCGAGGGCAGGCTCAAAGATCCCGCTTACGTTAGAGCTGTCACATCTGCCTATCGGGCTGAGCTCGACAAGCTAAATGGGGAAGTGGTTGATGCTCCCGATTTAGATGAGATAGAGCTGGGGCTCCGCAGGGTGTTCAACCGGGGTTTCACCGATGCCTACCTTCATGGCAGGTCCGGGAACGAGATTATCAGCTATCGTAGGTCCAACAACCAGGGAGACCTCGTAGGCGAAGTTGTGGGCTCGAGGGGACTTCCCGATATCGTCAGCCGCCGAAAGGGTGCCAACGGTGGTAGAGAGAGAAATCGTGTGGTTACCCGCGCCGAGGTCGACGTGCGCTTGAGCGGCGATGTTGGGGCAGGGGACATTCTCGAGTTCCGCCCGGACGACGCCCCGGATAATTTCATCACAGCTCCAGTATCGGGAGATGCCAAGGCGGGCCAGGTCATCACCTGCATAGCCTCCCGGGAGGTTCCCGATGGCAGCAGGGCGAGGCTGGTGCGAAGCCAGGCGGCGCTAGATGCAGCTGCCAACGTGCAGACTGCCGATGGGGCTGTCGCAGTGAGGAAGCGGAAGGTGCATGCTCATGTGGAGATGCGCCTGGGCCAGCCTCTGCTGGTTGAGCTTGAGACAGTTGACGGCGCCGCTAGGGCATCAGCTTCGGGACCAGTAGTGGAGTCTGCCCGCACGAAGGCTGTCTCAATCGATGACCTGGTAGAACATGTGGGTCGAATGGGAACCACGCCTTTCGAGTTGGACTCAATCGACGTTGACTTAGACGATGGGTGCGGCATGGGATTCTCGGCCATTCACCGCGTGCGTGCCGAGGCTTGCGATGAACTGGAGAGACAGATTCTCGAGCCATGGCGCGAGAGGGAATCGATGGTTTCCTCCTCCGATAAAGTGCAGGTATCGAGCCACGGCTACAGTGACAGAGCAGAATGCACAGAGCCAGATTCACCTGAGATCTGCGTGCTCGCCCCGACTCCGCAACATGCCGGAGCGGCAATGGATGCCGGTGCCACGAGGGTATATGCGACGGCCGATGCATTGGGGGAATTCCCCCAAGGTTGGCCGTGTCCTCCGATTCCCCTGCTCGACGAGATTTGCCATGAGTCAGACCATGACCGCCTTGACAAATGGGTCGAGGAGGGCTCCCCAGTGGCAGTTGGGAACGTGAGCGGGCTCTCGCTTGCTGCAGAACGTGGGGCTTCTCCCGAGATTCGGCACACCATCCCCGTCCACAACACGAGGACACTTGCCCTGATGGAGTCGTTTGGAGCCTCTGGGATCTGGCTTTCCCCCGAACTGGAGATCGACCAGATCGGGCAATTGGGTCTTAATGCGAGCTCGACCTTGGGAATCCTTGCCTACGGGAGAGTTCAGGTGATGACGATAGAACATTGCGCGCTGCAGGCTTCTGGCGAGTGCAGGGGAAACTGCGGGTCGTGCAACCTCAGAAAGATGAACATTGCCCTACGGGATATCGACGGCAACAGATATCCCGTTAGGACAGATGCGCATGGCAGGTCGCGTATCTATCATTGGAGGCCCGTTGACCTTGCGCCGGAGGTCGGGAGGCTTCTCAAGGCGGGGGTCACCCGGTTCTTGGTCGATGCCACGCTGCTGGATGCAGAGCAGGTCAGACGGCATGTGAAAAGACTCGTTGATGCAGTGGCTCGCGTGCAGGCTGGAAAGCCCCCACTCGAGCGTGAACCCGGCACGGATTCGGCACGACTGCATTTGGGGATAGAGTGAAGGGGCGGCTTCTTTCAAAACCGCCCCTCCTGATTCTCAAGCTCTGTTAGCGTCTTACCTGGGGTTCTGATTGCGCTCTAATCTTTCTTCGGCAGGTCAGTTCCCTCGTAGATGTACTGACCATCGCGGAACAGCACCTTGCCGTAGTCCCCGCATGGATAGAACGGCTCGAAGCAAATCGGGCCACCAAGCCTCTTCACCTTTACCGGCCCATGCCATGTCCCGGCGGGAATCCTCACCGCCGTGGGCTCAGTGATGATGTAGGTGTCCATGTCGTCGGGGCTGTTGCCGAGAGAGATTTCAATCTCGGCATCGAAGTCGAAGAAATTCGTGATGTCGGCGCCGGTGAAGAACATGTACTCCTCAACGGCATGGTGCATGTGGGTGTCGCCGATCTCGCATTCCTTCTGCACGATGTCATAGAGATAGTTGAGCCTGGATCCCGGCATCTCTCTGTTGCCGCGGAACCCTGCGCGCGGGCTCAGGAACCTGTCGTCGTCGTGGTATTCCTTGACATATGGATGGACGAACTTGTCGTACTTGCCGGTGTGGGGCTTCTTGGCCATTTCGTAGTAGGGGGCGAGGACATCGAAATTGGGGATGTCGCTCGTTGCCTTTGCCATCGCGTCCTTCATTTCCTTTGAGAAGCACTCTCCGCAGTAGATGCATTCCTTGGACGAGTCCTTGACGCAGCGTCGTACTCCCGCGCCGTCGTATGTGAAGACCTCGCGCCCGTCTTCTCCCACTGTTCTGTTGATCTTCGACCAGTCTCCGTCTAGGTAGACTGCCGAGAACGTGATCGGCTTGTTGATCACCCTGAAGTTCACGGGGCAGTGGTACATCTTCGGAGGAACTCTGATGATCGTGGGCTCCTTGAGCGTGTACATCTCCAGGTTGTTAGGGTCCTCTCCAATCCACACGTCCACCTCGGCGTCGAAGTTGAAGAAGTCGTGCATGTCGGCTCCGGTGAAAACGAGATATTCATCTGCGCAATGATGCGTGTGCGGGAATTCCATCGGGAGAGGCTTGGTGACGGAGGTGAAGTCCATGTATACCTTGGCCTTCTCCATCATCGTCGTCCCCCTGAAGAAACCTCTGGGGGAGGCAAACCCATACCAGCTGTGGAACTCCTTTGGAATCGTGAAGACCAAATCGTCGAATCTTCCCATGTTCTTCCTCCTCAACCGCGCGGGTAACAATGACATGAAAATTATATACCTTCAAAATTGACGGTAGATTATAGTTTCAGTTTCCACACGTGCAGGAGAGTTTTCAGTTTCGGAAGCAGATCAGACAACGGTGGAAGCCAGTTCCCACTCGCAGGAGAGTTATCAGCAAAGGGAGCGACTCAGACAATGGCGGGAATCGGTTTCCACACGCGCAGGAGAATTAACCTGTTCCCCATGTTTCGAAGAGCAATGTGTAAAGGATTTCGAACCGCTTGGGCTTAGGGGGAAGGGCGTCGCTGTGCCTGACGATTTTCCGCCGTACGGCGGGAGAGTCCCGAGCCGTTAATCCACACATCGACCAATTGCCTCGGTTATCATTGGGACATGTGATGCAAAGCTGGTTTCCCGCAGTACATACGATTCGTATTTGGGAGCGTTTTCATGCAAGACTACAAGAAGCAGTTCATAGAGTTCATGGTGAGAAGCGACGTTCTAAAGTTCGGAGAGTTCACGTTGAAGAGCGGACGGATCTCTCCGTTTTTCATGAATGCCGGCGCTTATGTCACGGGCGCCCAGCTTCACGAGCTCGGCCTCTACTACGCACATGCGATACACGATGAGTTCGGTTTGGACTTCGATATCGTCTTCGGCCCGGCATACAAGGGGATTCCAATCTCTGTGGTCACGGCTATTGGGCTGCACGAGCTTTATGGCAAGGAAGTGCGCTACTGCTCCAACCGCAAGGAAGCCAAGGACCACGGTGCCGATGCCGGGATGCTCCTCGGCAGCGAGCTCCACGACGGCGATAAAGTCGTAATGGTGGAGGATGTGACAACCTCCGGGAAGTCGATCGACGAGACCTATCCGCTGATCATGGCCCAGGCTAACGTCGAGATTGTGGGATTGATGGTCTCGCTCAACCGAATGGAGGTTGGCAGCGGCGGGGTGAAGAGCGCAATCGACGAGATCACCGACAAATATGGTTTCCCAACTGCGGGAATCGTAACAATGGCCGAGGTAATCGAGCATCTGCACAACAGGGAGTGCTGTGGTCGAGTGGTGATCGACGACAAGGTCAAGGCCGCGTTAGATGCCTATTACGAGCAATATGGGGCGAAGGAGTAGGTGTTGCGAATGTCCAACGATACGATCAGGTTCTCCGTTGCAATGCCCGAGGAGCTCCTCGAGAGATTCGACGCCTTCGTAGAGAGACGGGGATTCGGCACCAACCGCAGCGAGACGGTCAGGGACCTGGTGCGCGAGGCGCTTATCAACGAGGAGGCAACCGTCCCCGGCACCGAGGTCATGGCGACCGTCACGATAGTCTACGACCATCATGCCAGCAATGTGCAGGAAAAGCTGCACAACATCCAGCATCATCATTTTGGGATGATAATAGCCACCACGCACGTGCATCTCGATGAGGACAGCTGCCTAGAGGTGATAATCATGCGCGGCGAGACAACTCAGGTTCACGAAGTTGCCTCTCAGATTCTGGGAACGAAGGGCGTGAAGAACGGCGGTATCGTCGTCACATCGACCAACCAGATGATCTGATGCGGGAACCTGACTTCTTGATTGGGGGTATTGCCACATGCCTGAA
>JBMNUL010000026.1:0-22020 GCA_050946255.1 Coriobacteriales bacterium
GAGTTCCGTCTCGGGGATCGTGCACGTGGGGGCCGGGGAGACGAAGGCTTTCTCCATGCTTGCGCGGGCCATGGTATCTGTGCGCAAACAGTACCCGGGCGTGAGCTTTGACGTGCGCGACGGAACCTCGAGCGCGCTCATGGACGATTTTCTGCACGGGTACTTTGACGTGCTGCTCGAATGCGACGTCCAGCCCCACTCGGATCTCAATGTGCTTGAGCTGCCCATTCACGATGTATGGGGTGTCTACGTGCGGCCAGACTCACCGCTTGCGGATCTAGATGTGGTGACGGCAGATGACCTCACGGAAACGCCGGTCATCCTCTCGTCTCAGGGAAACCGGCGAACCTTTGGCAAATGGGTAGGGGAGCGGTTCGCGGACATGAACGTGGCCGCCACGTACAATCTGCCGTTAAACGGTAAATTCTTGGCAGAGGAAGGCGTGGGCGCTTATGTGTGCTATGGCGGGCTCATCTCTGACAACGACCGCGGTCGGCTCGTGTTCCGGGAACTCTCGCCAAGGCTCGAAGCGCACCACGGCGTGCTATGGAGAAAGGTCCGCCCCACGCGCCAGGCACAGGCATTCATCGACGAACTCAAGAGGACAGTTGGAGAAGCCGGATGAAGCGACGTGCTCAATGACGTGTTCCACGACGAGCGCTCTTTCGCCTAGATCGTCACCCGCGCGGTTTTGCTCCCGGCACCGCATAGCGGACCCATAGGCAATCTCCTTCCGTGCGCTCCACTCCAAGGAGCTCGAAGCGCTGTGGGGAGTCGTCGGTGAAGGGCTCTTTGGCCATGAAGAGCGTCTGGGTCTCCTGCGAGCCATCCGCCGCCGGGGCAATTACCAGGCTGATCTCGTCGCAGAGTCCGGCTTGGACGAACGACCAGTTCAGGGTTCCTCCTCCGCCCAGCATCAGCGTTTCGGCACCGAACAGTTCGGCCATCTTCTGGAGCATGAGCTCCATGTCGAGCTTGTCCTTGCCGCAGATGATGTATGAAATTCCCTTGTCACGCAGGAAAGCCTTGTAAGCGTTGGAAGCCCGGTCGGTCAGCACCTCCACCACATCGGCCACGGTGTCTCCGTATTTGAGCACATGGCTCTTCCATCCCAACACGCCACGGCCGTCGACGGAGATGTAATACTTGTCCGCCTTGCGAGCAATGAAATCCCCTGCGGGAACTTCCGGCGCATTTTCGTCCAAGTCGGGTTTGCGGTAGTTCGTGAAGTTATCGTCGGTGGTGATTCGTCCCGAGATCCATCCCTGATGCTTGTAATAGGGGTCATCTCCGAATGCCAGACGATAGAACGGGTTGCCGCCATGAGCGACTCCCATGTATCGTCCCATGATCTTCCCATCAATCGAGGTTTCCATATGGCAGAAAACGTACGGTCTCTTTGTCATTGAATTTCCTTTTCTCGGTAATAGCTTGTTATTGTGGACGGTCGTGCCGCTCAGTGCTTTTTCTTTGCAGTGCAATTGCCGCTCCATGCCTTCATTCTCGTGTGGATCAGGAACTCAGACTGCTGGCAGTGCATCACAGACAAGGATTAGGTTCAGTCTCGATGGATCCAAAATCCCCACTGGCAGAGCGTTTAATACAAGAGTGCGGTTCAATCTTGTGGGGCCCAGGCTCCGAGGTTCTTGATCTGCTCTTCGAGCGTCATGTGGAAGAACCTCTTTCCCGTGTCCAGTTCGGCGATGCGGTCCATCTCGTCATCGGTAAGCTCGAAGTCGAAAATGTCGGCGTTCTCGGCGATATGGGCTGGGTTCGTGGACTTGGGGAATATCACGTTGCCTCGCTGGATATGCCAGCGGAGGATGACCTGAGCGGGCGACTTGCCGTATTTCCTGCCCAGATCGGCGAAGATTGGCTCCGCCAGCAAACCCGAGTTGCCGTGGCCCAGCGGGTACCAGCACTCGATGATTGTCCCGTAGGGAGCCATGCGCTCGCGCAGCTGGTTCTGAGCGTAGTAGGGATGGCACTCCACCTGGTTGACGGCGGGTTTGATGGTCGCGGCCTCGCAGAGCTCCTCCAGATTGCCGCTTTCGAAATTCGAGATTCCGATGCTCCTCACCTTGCCGGCCGCAACGGCGCGTTCCATGTCCTTCCAAGCTCCCAGGTAATCTCCGAACTGCTGGTGAAGGAGCAGCAAGTCGATGTATCCGGTTCCCAGACGCTCGAGCATCTTGTCGATGGCGGCAGAGGTCTTGCCCTCGCCGTATTCGCTCGGCCAAAGCTTCGTGGTCACGAAGATGTCGTCGCGATCCACCCCGCTCTCCCGGATTGCACGTCCCACGCTGCGCTCGTTTTGATACGCATGAGCCGTGTCGATGTGGCGGTACCCCAGGGAGAGTGCCTCTTTCACCGCGTTCACCGTCTCGGGTCCCTCCGGCACCATGTAGACGCCCATTCCGAACTGCGGGATGCGGTTTCCATCGTTCAGGGTCAGATAGGTCTGGTTATCGAGCACTGTCATTTCATTTTCCTTTCCGTAGGTTTTTCTATAGGGTTTGCTTTCAGCTGAGGCTACTGCCTTGTCATCGGGTTAAGCGCTTTGCGTCGCCGTCTCGGCCTTCACTGGCTCGACTGACCTCTCGGAGCGTGTTGCCATGAGTGTCGATGCAGCGCCGAGCACGAGGAAGACGATGGCCGCTAAGCAGAGGTTGTGCGTGGATCCGAGGGCTACGATTGCTCCTCCAACTCCAGATCCGATGGAGTATGCGAGCTGTGTGACGGAGTTGTTAAGCGAGAGCATCACGTCGGATGCGTCGGGCGCGGCCTGTATCACCGCCATGTTGATAACCGGAGAGGGGATCCAGGCGAACATGCCCCAGACAACAACGCTTGCAACTACCAGCCATACTGGACCGTTCAGAACAAACATCGCAACCATCATCACTATCTGCAACACGATGCCCGGAACGATGGTGCGGCGGATCCCGAACCGGTCAGACAGGTAGCCGCCGAGCTTGTTGCCAACGAGGGTGGCAATACCGAATGCCAGAAGCACTCCGGAAAGCGAGGCAGAGGCGAGATCGGTGGTCTCCTGCAGATAAGGGGTGATGTAGGAGTACATCAGGGCATACCCGCTTGTCCAGAACAGCGTGATGCCGAAGGCGAAGAGAACCTCGGGACGTTTGAGGTAAGAGAGCTGCTGGCGCAGAGGCATCGGTTTCGCCGTGGTGGCAAGGTTTGTGGAGCGGGCCGGGATGATGGCGCGAACGATGGGAATCATGATCAGGCTGGCTACGCCCACGAACCAGAACACGGCGGTCCAGGGCAGGACTTCGGTGAGGAAGCGGCCCACGGGAAGGCCAAGTACCAGCGCTGCGTTGAACCCGAGCGTCACCGTCGCGATGGCGCTGGTCTGCTTACCATCTTCGGCAAGCGAGGGAGCTGCGGCAAAGCACGTGACCGCGAACACTCCGGCTCCTACGGCCATGAAGACTCGGGAGGCCATGATGAACGCGTAGCTGTTTGCAAGAGATACAAGCAGGCACCCAATGACGACCAGTGCGAGCGAGATGGTCATCACGTCCCTGCGATCGAGCTTGGAAAGGGCCATGGTAAGCAGCGGCACTCCGATGGCGCCCGAAAGGGCGAAGGCGGTGAGCAGAAGGCCCGCTGCAGAGATGGTCACTCCGAGGGAGGCTGCCACGACGTCGATGATCCCCACGATGGCGAACTCCGAGATGCTGGTCGCGAAGCAGGCGAGTGCCAGGAGTGCGACTTTGATTCCTTTGGTCATGATTCACGATCCTTCCGTTATGCAACTTGGGTTGCTTTCTTTTGACAATCACAATTTATGCCCGGAAGGAAAACTGGTCGATGGTCTCTTTTTCTCCTGCAGTGCACTTACGACAACTAATTATTTATTTGTGTACCAATAAATCCGAAAAATGTAGAAAAATATTCTACCCTAGTTTCTTAATGGTCTTACAATTGCCTTAAAGCAATACCTGAAGGAGGATTTGTGGAAAGATATGCGCAGGGCGAAAGGCCCAAGGACCTGAGGGTCGAGAAGACAATCGATGCAATACATGCGGCGTTCAAGGAAATGCTCTTGGAGATGGACTTCGGCTCCATCACTGTGAAGGAACTGTGCGAGCGGGCGAGGGTTAACAAGAAGACCTTCTATCGCTATTATCCGGCAATCGAGTATCTGCTTCAGGAGATACAAGAGGAGTACGTGCAGGGATATCTTCCTCATGTGAAAGGGCTTAGCTTTCCCGATGACGCAGCCACCTGTGCGCGCGAGTTCATCCTATACAGTGCAAAGCAGGACGAGCTGTTCGAGAAGATCACGTGTGCGGGGACGCACGATTCAATTCGCGAGTCGATGATAGAACAGGTCATGGGCGAGTCGGTTCCACAAGCCGATGAGGCTCCAGCTGGCTGGGATGACGGAGACTGGCAGCTCTACCTGAGGTTGGCTACAAGCATTCCCCTAATTATGTACCGTACCTGGGTTTCGGGAGGAAAGGTCCTTCCGGTCGAGGTTCTTGCAGAACGTGCAGAGAATGTCGTTGCGCGGCTGACGCGGTCGTTCGGTCACTGAACCGCCTGAGGTCTGCGTCTCGATTCTCGGTCAGTCGATCGCAACCAGCTCGTAAGCACGGCTTCCGATTCCCAGCTCCTCGGCATACTCCAGGAGATGTATTCCATCGCGAGACTCGATGCGATCTATCACGGCCTGTTTCCCAGGGTCGTCGCTCAGGTAAACCTGATCGACGCTCGCCTGGTCCAGGGCCACTGGGTCGAGGGACGCCATGATGCCGATGTCTCCCATGGCGGGTGCTTCAGGCGAATCGTCGCAGTCGCAGTCCACCGAAAGGTTGTTCAGCACGTTGATGCATGCCATCCGGTCTCCCATTGCATCGAAGACCCCCTTGGCGAATTCTGCCACGCGTTCGACGAACGGGGCACCAGTGGAAAAAGAGCTCGTGTGGACGGACATCTTCCCTGGAATCGTGGCCAACCCTATTGCGAGGTTCTTGAACGTCCCGCCGAACCCGGCCATGGCATGTCCTTTGAAGTGAGCGATTGAGATGATCGAATCATAATTTGCGAAATGCGATCCGACTTCCGCCTCGGAGAGCTGCGAGCCGCCTTCTATCGGAAGGGCAACCCCTCCGTCTCGGTCGAGTATGTCTACCGGCGCATATGTGAACCCGTGCTCCCGTGCGAGCGAAGCGTACCCGTCGGCGGTGGAACGCCGGCCGTATAGCACCGTGCTGTCAATGAACGTGCCATCTACCTTCTCCACTAGCTGCTCGAGGAGCTCCGGCTGCAGGTAATATGGATTGCCCTCCTCGCCCATGTGGAGCTTAATTCCAACATTTCCCGTCGGCTCCCAGCCAAGTGCATCGTATACGGCCACGAGCCCTTCGGGCGTGATGCTCCGCGTTGCATACACCTTCACCGCACCTGGGGTGCTCCGGTCTGTCTTGATCTCCGAGCCGGTTGTGACGGTAGAGGCATCCTGCCCATTTGATTCCGTTGTCCCACTTTCCTGTCCAGAAACGCCAGATGAGCTTTGTGTTTCCTGAGTGCATCCACCGAGCACCGCCGTTGCAACGGTACCCACGCCGATGGAGGCTGCGATTTTCACGAATTCCCTTCTGTCGATTCTCCAAGAAGTTATCAAGCCGTCCACTTTGCCTTGGCGCATGAGCCACACCCCTCCCTTTGCAAAGAGCCGATTGTCGGCCGTCATGCAGGAAGCGCTGCATGAGAACCCACTTTGAAGCTATAGGCTCTGGAACAGCCCGGCAATGGACTGAATCTTCTCAAAAGGGTAGATAAGTGCTCGCGATTTCGAAATTTGTACCTACAAGTCAAGCGATATCTGTGCCCGTGTTAATGCAGCACGCGTCAACAAGGTCCTCCTCGAACTCATCGGTCAGGATCTCCGCTTGAGGTTAGGGGAGGTAACAAGCCGCCCTAATCGTTTGGGATCTCCGCTTGAGAATATGGGGAGGTGCAAGCCGTTCTAATCGGTCAGGATCTCCGCTTGGGAAAAGAGAGCCGCTGTTCCCGCAAGGGTGCATCGACCGCCTTCGACGTGCCCGTAGATCGTGCCGCCCCGCTTCGATGCTTGATATGCAACCAGGTTGGACTTTCCAAGACGCTTAGACCAGTAGGGGAGGATATGGCAGTGTCCAGACCCGCATACGGGATCCTCTGCCACGGCGAGCTTGGGGGCGAAGCTCCGTGAAATGCAGTCGACTCCGTCAGACCCTTGGGCCGTCACGTTGAGGAGCAGCCCGTCGAGAAGTTTGGCTTTGTCCAAATCTGGATCCATCTCTACGACCGACTGGGCATCCGGCATGACGCAAAGCAAATCGCGGCCTAGGTAAGCCTCGGTGGGACGTGCTCCCAAGGCTTTTACCATGTCGTCGGTCACCTCGACAGGAGTCAGGTCGTATGCGGGAAAGTCGAGCGTGAACCGGTCTCCATCTCTCGTGACCGGAAGCTCGCCGCTCATAGTCTCGAACAAGATGGAAGTCACTCCTGGATCGTAGAAGCGGGATATGACATAGGCGGTGGCAAGCGTGGCGTGCCCGCACAGATCAATTTCTCCTCCTGGGGTGAACCAGCGCAGCTTGTAGCCATCGTCCCCACGCACGGCAAATGCAGTTTCCGAGATGCTGTTCTCGATGGCGATTGACTGCATGAGGCTGTCTTCGATCCACTCGTCCATCACACAGACTGCGGCGGGGTTGCCAGCAAAAACCTTGTCGGTGAAAGCATCAACGATGTACTGTCTCATAATTGCTCGATTCTTCTGTGTGGATCAATTCTTCTGCGGGCCCTTTGGATGAACGCGCATAATGTTACCACCAGATTCCCATGCAACGTCCTTTGAGCCAAGTAACGGAATCGAGCTTGTCGCAAACACATGGACATGGTGCCGTGTTTGTGGCAAACCATCGGGAAGGTTCTGCGGACTGCGTCCTCTTTTTTAGGGAAGGAAAGCCTATTGTCTTGATTTCATGTCAATGTTCTTGAGGAACGGATCGGATCGTGACACCTCATCTTTAGTGAACGCCCATCTTTCCGACTTGCGACCCATCCACGTGTACAGCGGGCTGCGGAACACGAGCCAGTAGTTGAACACGATCCACACCAAGGCAGCCAGAACATCCCACCACGTGAAAACACCTGTTGGAACAGCCTGGACCAGATACCATATCGAAATGGGGAGCAAGCCGAAAACGGCCGTTGCGAGGCCCGGATTGTAGAGCCGCTTTATTCCCAAAGGAAAGCCTATCAGGTGCATTGCCACTTCCAGGAAGGCGAACAGCGCCACCGCCAGAGTTAGAAATCGGGCATCGGGCAGCATCAGGGCGCATCCGAACACGACGATGGCGAACCACCAGTTTCCGACCATCGAGTTCAGCTGGTTCAGGCTCCAATGGTGCGCGTCCGGGTCGGTAACCTTCATCTCCACGTACAGGCCCATACGGGGAAAGCCGCCCGGGCATCCGAACTCCTCGTAGAAGTGGAGGAACAGCACTGCCATCGAGGCAAGCACCATCCTTTGCTCGAGGTTCCACTCGCCCATCGCGAGCACGATGGCGATCGCGCCTGCCGCAAATGCCGAAATCTTGTACCAGCTGTAGACGAACTTTCGTGCCATGTTCTGCCTCCTGTTCCAGCTCTCTGTTACAGTTATAATTCGACATATGTAGATTGCACAACAACATGTCTAATCAATGTGATGCGAAAGAGACACATGGTCCGAATATGTAGAGAGGAAAATTTATGCAAGAGGAAAACCAGCGCGTTCGGCTGACGAAACGCCTGCTAAAAGAAGCCCTTATCGATTTGCTGGAAAAGAAATCGCTCCAAGAGGTAAGCGTGAGCGAGCTGTGCCACGCGGCGGGGATCAATCGGACTACTTTCTACAATCACTACCGCAACCCTGCAGAAGTACTGGAGGATATCGAGCGTGAATCACTTGAGGAGGTCCAAGAGCTGTTGGAAAAGGAGAAACAACCGGTCGCGCTCGCTCGGCACGTCGAGGTCATCGCCTCGTATCTCCGTGAACACGACCGTGTTGCAAAGACAGCCTTTGCCAGCACTGTGACCCCGTCCGACCTAGCCCTCAAGCTCTTGAAGTTGAGGCTCGACGAGGAAGACGAGATCGCCGACGTGCTCTCCTGCTACGACCCGCCCACGCAGAAGCTTTTGTTCGTTTACCTCGCAAACGGAATTTACAGTCTGGTGAGAACGTGGCTATTGGAAGATGTTCCCAAGAGTCCGAAGGAGCTCGGCGAGCTTGCGGAGAAGGTGGCACTTAGGGGATGGGCACGCGCATAGGGGAGCGAGCTAGATTTCATTGTCAGCTTCCGATATTCCGGTTCTTCCTCTTGGCCTGCTCGGAGAACGAGGAGATTGCCGGCGAGTCTTCCCAGCCCGTGGTCTGCGTCGCCACTCCGAACAACAGGAATCGCTGGGCAAGCCTCACGACGTCTCCAAGCGGCATTTCCCTTCCTGCCGAATCCCATGAGACCAGTATCCCAAGAAGCCCTCCGAACGCGAAGTCGAACGCGCGGCGCTGCTCGGCGGTGTCGAAATGCACTTCGAAGTCCCGTTCCAGCACCGGGCGAATAGTCTCCTTCAGAAGGCGTTGGAATGAGGGGTCTCCGTGGGGTCCGAGAAGGACTAGTGCACGGTCACCCTCTTTCGAGTAAGTGTCGGTCATCGTTTCCGCAATTGCCTCGAGCGTTCCCTCGCGCTCGTAACTCTCTGCCAAGGAGTCCGCAATCTTTCCGGCGACCTCCTTTTCTATGGCTTTGAGCACGTCATCGGCCGTGCCGAAGTACTCATAGAAAGTGCTGCGGTTGCACTGAGCTCCTTCTACGACGGCGCTTGCAGTTACCCTCCTTGTTGGGTCCTTGGCATAAGCTTGCCAGTAGGCGTCCATGATTCTCTTTCGCATTGCCGCGACGGCCTTCTTTTTTCTAACCATGTCTTGCCCTATCTCCGACATTTCGGCGGTTTTTGCTGGTTGATTAGATTCTGAACGGGTTCTAGCATCTCTATAACCAACACTATATCGGATATAGAGAGGTTGGCTCATGAGATTCTACGTTCGCCACTGGTACAGTTTGAACATGGTATTGGCCGCGGCAGTCGCCCTCGCCCTTTTCATTGGATGGGATGCCATCAGCGTTGTGCAGCGGCTGGTCATCCTGAACATGCTCGCACTGTTCGTGCACCAGTTCGAGGAATATGCGTTCCCCGGGGGCGAGCCGGCGATCATGAACATCGTGCTCAACGGAAGCGACATTCCCAATCGCTTCCCCTTGAACCAGCTTTCGGCGTGCATCACCAACGTCGTGACGGGAATTCTGCTCTATGGGCTGATTCCGTTTGCATTTCCCCAGGCAATATGGTTGAGCATCGGTTCGATGTTCTTCAACATCGGGCAGCTGATTATCCACGGGGTCATCACCAACCGCAAGATGGGGACGGTCTACAATCCTGGGATGTTCGCAGTAGTGTTCCTTCACCTGCCTATTACCGTTTACTTCATCTGGTATGTCGCCGCGAATGGGCTCGCGACGCCCCTGGAGTGGGTTAGCGGAATCCTCTGGGCTGTGTTCTGCGCGGCGTTCTTCTTGGGGTTTACGACTTACGTTCTGATGGCTTCCCGCAAGACTACCTGGCCGTTCGCCCCCGAGGAGATGGAACGTTTCGGCGTTCGGGATAAGATGGCCGCAAGGGCCCGGCAAACGAGTGCGGCTGCGAGCGGAGACAACGGGGAAGCGAACGGGAAACGCCCCGTTGGGCCTCAGGCGGCCATGGGTCGCATGCAGAGAAAGGTACACCGAGAATAGCGGTTCCGGAGGTCTGCCCACACCGGTGGCCTGCCCGCTCGATGAGGAGGAATCATGGCACGCCCGAAGGCAGATTCGAACAAGCCCAGTGCACGCGAGCGTATCGAGACAGCGTTTTGGGACATGCTCGCGAGCGTCCCGTTCTCCCAGATCACGGTGTCCGCGATCTCGTCGAAGGCGGGAGTTAACCACAACACTTTCTACTATCACTTCTCGAGTATCGAGGACCTTGCCGAGAAGGTCTTCCTGGACAACATGCTGCCGCAGCTGCCTCTGATCATGCTGCCCGTTCTCTCCGGAGACCAATCGAAGTCAGGCGGTCTGGAGGAAGGCGACGGTCCAGATCCCGAGGTGGTTTCCGCCCACTTCCGCCGCGCGCGTCTCTACGCATCAAGTGGTTCCGCTCTTCTAACCGGAATTCTGCGTGACTCCATAATGCGGCTTTGGCTCGACACGGCGGGGCTCGAAGACTCTCAGCTCATCCCTTCGGAGCGCGATCAACTCGCCTTCATCTTCGGCGGCATCGTATCAATGATCGCCGAGATGGGAGACGAGGCAGATGTCGGACGCATGGCGGAGATGGTGGGAAGCCCGCTTGGCAAGGGGGTCCTCGCGTCTCTGACGGCCATCGCGACGCGAGAGAGAAGCTGATCTGGCGTCCTTCTCTGGCCTCCATCGCGGTGCGAGAGAAGTTGGCCCGATGTTTTTGCGCCATGAGATAAGCGCTGATAGCCTGCGACAGGCGCCGTCAGTTTTCGGTAAGAGCCTGCAGCCCACCCTCATATTCAAAATTAGATAAACCCGGTCGGTCTCTCTATTTAATTAGACAGAATATCTAATTACGATTGCATCAAGGAATAGCGAAGAAACCTAACGCGAAAACCCAACGAAAGGAAACGTGATTTCCATGGCGCAGTCGTTGTTCACCATTCCCAATCCAAAGCCATTCGACCAGCTGCTCTCGCTCGAGGGCAAGACCGCCATCGTAACCGGAGGAGGGCGAGGTCTAGGCAAGTATGTCGTTATGCGTTTCGCCGAGGCGGGTGCGAACGTCGTGTTCTGCGCCCGGCATGCCGACCAGCTGCAAGTCGTCGCCGACCAGTTTGCCTCGCTTCCCGGAACTCTGGCTCCAGTGACAGCGGATGTCAGCGTCGCCGAAGACCGCCAGAGGCTCATCGACACCGCCTGCGAGAGGTTCGGAGGACTCGACATCTTGGTGAACTGCGCCGCCATCTACCCGCCGGGCGACTCCATGAGCGTCGACGAGAAAACGTGGGACTCGATGCACGACATCAACACCAAGGCGACGTTCTTCATGTCCACCGCAGCAGCACGTGTCATGATCGACCAGGGACGCCGAGGCAGGATAATCAACTTCTTGTCGACTGCATACATGAATGCGGCTCCCATGTTCTCCGCCTACGCAATCTCAAAGGCAGGTGTGTGGGAGATGACGCGCGTGATGTCGAAGGATTTCGCACAGTACGGCATCACCGTCAACGCCGTGACACCCGGAGCCACGCTCACCGAGGAGAAGGCCGCAGCGCTCGCGAGCGGCAACTTCGCCGAAACGCTCCAGAATCAGCTCGGCGTCGAGCCGGGAGAGATGCTCGAGCGTCTGAAGTTCATGGGTGGCAATGTCACCGAGATGCTCAAGCAGCGCATGCCGATGGGGCGCATGGGTTATCCAGAGGACCTTGCCAACGCCGTGCTCTACCTCGCAAGCGACATGGCATCGTATGTTACCGGGCAGAACATCGTGGTCGACGGCGCGCAAGCAGACAACTCGACCGTGAGCATTCCCACAGCACCCTCCACGAGCGCATCTGCTGGGGCGGGGGAGAAAGAAGCAGCCGAGAAAGAAGCCATCGAGCATTCGAATGAGCCGGACCAGGGATTGGCAGGCCGCTATTCTGCGAGCGTCGACACCCCCATGGGCAAGCAGGAAGTGGAGCTCGACCTTTCGACGGACGGGACCTTGCTCACGGGGACCATGGTGTTCATGGGAAAGAAGCTGCAGATTGAAAACGGAAAGGCGACCACTGCGGGATTCAGCTATGACATACACGTCAAGATGATGATGAAGAAGATGGATGCCAGCGTCCACGGAAGGCGCGAGGGAGACACGCTCACTGGGTCGATTGACAACCCCATGGGTTCGTTCGCGTTCACGGCGAAGCGCGACTAGCGAGGGCCGACGTTTTCAATCCTCTGCCTCTTTGCCGGCCGTGCGCTTTCCGAGTGCCGCCGCCATCGGTATCGATATCACGATGCAGACTATGCAGCCGACGAACATTACGCCGTAACCGAATGAATCGACGACCAGCCCCCAGATTATCGAGCCTATCCCCAAGGCGATGTCGTTTGCCAGCTGGTAGGTCCCGATTGCGACTCCGGTCCTATCCGCGGGGGCTGCCGTCACTGCCTCGAACTGCATACATGGGATGAACACGCCCTGTCCGATTCCAAGCAGGCACGCCGAGAGGAGAAACGTCGCATTAGATGTGCAGAACAGGAGCAGCACGTACGCGATGCCGCTGAGCAGTGATGCCCCTATAGCCGTGCGGACAGCGCCGATGCGTTCCATCAGGTTCCCTGAGAAGAACCTCACCACGCACATCGCAACGGCCATCACCGCGAAGAATATGGCGCCGTTGCCTACTCCCGTAGATTCCGCCCAGACGACGATGTAGACGTTCACGGCGGTCTGAGCGAGGTAGTTGATCAGCTGGCAGACCGTGGCGGGAATAGATTTTGGCTCTATGAAGCGCAGGATACCTTTTGGTTGTTCCGCTGATCCCTCTGCAGTTTCCCGATCCTGTTCAGAGGCTTTTCCCGATTTTCCTCGGCCGTCTCTCAGAAATAGAATTGCGAGCACAAATGCTGCGAATGTCAGAAGTCCCGCGACCGTGAACGACGGCTTGAAATCGCTTCCGAACACCAGTGCCAAGGCGATGACAGGCCCCACTGCCGTAGCCAATGAAGCCCCCATGCTCAGAAAGCTCGTGCCGGTCTCCATCTTTCCCTCGGGGATAGCGCGCGTTCCCGCAACGTATGCGCCCGTCGAGGCAAAGGCGAACCCTGCGCCCTGAAGGCCGCGCAGCACGATCATTCCCGCTATGACCGGAATGATACCGAACACGAAGGTCGACACTGCCAAGATTATGGAACCTACGGCCATCGTCCAGCCGGCGCCCTTGCGATCGCTCACTCCTCCGGATGCGATGCGCGCCACTATGGCACAGACTGAGAAGGCCGCGTTGAGCGCCCCTGTGAGCGCGACGCTGCCGAAGAGAGCGTTGACGTACTTCGACATGATCGAGCTTGTCATGAACATTGTGATGCCTATTAGCAGGCCGCCTATCGTGGCCGATGTATAGCGTCTGTTCCAAAGGCGCTTGCTCGGTTGACCGGTTTCCAATATCGTTCACCCCTTCAATTGTGGAAATTAAGACAAACGGAACAATAATGGACATATGTACGAATTAGAAATACGAAACTCGCGGATTTGATTTGAGTTGGACGATTCCCGCGTTTTCGTACGGAGACGAAGAGAGGTGCGAAGATGCACAAGGACAACCGTCGCGTGAGGATGACGAAGAGAATGATCAAGGATGCCCTGCTCGATTTGCTCGACTCCCAGCCTATAGAGACCGTCAGCGTGACAGCGCTTTGCAAAGAGGCGGATGTCAGTAGGAGCACGTTCTATCTCCACTACGGAAGCGAGCGCGATGTCATCTCGGAAATCGAGGAGGATTTGATAGAGGGAATCGACCAGCTGTTCGAGCAGGAGGCACCAGATGAGGAAATGCCACTCGGCAAGCAAGTGGTAATGATGTGCCATTACTTCGACGAGCATCGCCGTGAGGCCGAGGCCGTCTTTCGCTCGAACACTCCCAGGTCGGAATTTGCAGAAAAGCTGCTGCGCATGCGAGTTGAATCTCAGCCCAAGCGCTATCGGTTCCTGGAATCTTGCAACGACGCTCAGAAGGAGGTTGTGACGACCTTTCTCTGTGCTGGTGGCTTTGAGGCTCTTAGAAGTTGGCTGTTGCACGAGAGCGATGCAAGCCCAGAGGAGATAGGGGAGGCCATCGAGATGATGATCGCTTCTTAGGTGTTGGGACTTATGACAGGGCGATATGCCCCGACGCATCTAACCAGATGAAAGCTGACAGCAGGCCTTTGGTGGTTGAAAGATGATGGAAGCTGACAGCAGGCCTTTGGTGGTTGAAGGATGACGGAAGCTGACAGCTGGCCTTTAGCAGCTGGAGGCCGTTGGCATCCACCTGGTGTATGTCGAAGCTTGATTTGCGCATCGCAGTGTTCCAAGATGGAAAACCGAATGACAAGACTTGTCAGGAGAGCAACATGTATTCATTCTCGTGTGACTATCTGGAGGGGTGTCACGAGCAGGTGCTCGAGGCGCTTTGCGAGACCAACATGGAACAGGCGCCCGGATACGGCGACGACCGTTTCACGAAAGAGGCGATTGAGGAAATTCGGGCTGCGTGCCAGGACGATGGCGCTGCGATCCACTTCCTCAACGGCGGGACTCAAACCAATCAGCTCGTCATCAACACTATGCTGGAATCCTACGAAGGTGTGCTCGCGGCAGATACTGGCCATGTCAATGTTCACGAGGCGGGCGCAATAGAGTTCAGCGGCCACAAGGTCTTGACGCTCCCATCTCATGACGGGAAAGTCTCGGCGCGTGATGTGGAAGAGTACCTGCACCGTTTCTACAACGATGGCAACTACGAGCACATGGTGTTTCCCGGCATGGTCTACATCTCTCATCCTACGGAGTATGGGACCCTGTACACGGCTCAAGAGTTGGAAGATCTCTCGAATGTATGCCACCAGCATCAGATAAAGCTGTTCCTGGATGGTGCGCGGCTTGGTTATGGTCTGGCAGCCGATGGAACCGATGTAACGCTCCCTTTAATCGACCAGCTCTGCGATGTCTTCTATATCGGCGGAACGAAGGTCGGGGCGCTGAACGGCGAGGCGCTGGTCTTCCCAAGGGGGAAGGAGCCGTCGCATTATCTCACCAGGATCAAGCAGCATGGCGCACTGTTCGCAAAGGGAAGGCTAGTGGGCGTGCAGTTCATGGCGTTGTTCAAGGACGACCTCTATCTCCGAATCAGCCGCCATGCCATCGAGATGGCCAAGCAGATCAGGAAGATTTTCGAAGATGCCGGTTGCCGCTTCTACATCGATTCCCCAACGAACCAGCAGTTCGTCATTCTGGAAAACGACGACATGCAAAGGCTGTCGGAGCATGTGGAGTTCGGATTCTGGGAGGAATACGACGAGACTCACACGGTCGTGCGATTCGCCTCAAGCTGGGCCACGACCGAAGAGGGTATCGAGGAGCTACGCAAGGCGGTGTCGCTCTGCCTCAAGGCCGGCAGCTGAGAAAGACCAGGCGTTTTTGTTGGCTTATTGAAAACGGCAGAAGGTCTGTTGTTGATTTGTCGAGAAAGACCAGGCATCTGCTCTGTCTTCCAAACTAGAGCTTCATCGAGTGGCCTCCCCATAGTGTCATGTGTCAATAGCCTTGAACGTTCCTTTCAGGTAGTATCAGCATACCGGTAGAGAGCGAATGGGGGGTTGGAAATCATGAAGAGGTTCTTCGCAGCACTTTTGGCTTTGACGTTGGTTCTCGGGTCTGGTGTTCTCGTTGCATGCAGCGCCGGCGAGTCAACGGATTCAAGCGACTCCACGGATTCCAGCGAGCCTGCGACTTCCAGCGAGTCCACTGATCCCAGCGAGTCCACGACTTCCAGTGATTCCACGGATCCCAGCGAATCCACGGCATCAGAAAATTCTGCAGCGGAAACTTCCACCGAAGACCAATCGCTCGCCAACCTCCGTGCCAAGACGAAGGAATCCGGCTCGATTTGCGCGGTCATCGACCTAGGCTACTGCCCCGACCAAAATCCATCCGGGCTCGACTCCTATAGTTCCAGCGGTCGACAGGTCGAAGCATTCCCATTCATCGGCGAGATCCCCGAGGACCGCATCATCGATTCGAACAATGGCACCAACAACGCCTTCTGCATTGTGCCGGCAGACGAGAACTCGACAATCGAGATATACGAATACTCGCTCGGAGAATCGGGTGAGCTCGAGAGGGGAGACCTTATCTACAAGAGCGACGACGGCAGCCCAATCATCCTCCTCTGCATGGTCGGGGACATATACACTAGCGCGAGGGTCACGGTCAACGACCCCTCCGGAGCAACTATCGAGAGCTATGGTCCGTTCTACAGTGGGAAAGATGGCTCTCTTATAATCGAGGACGACAACGGCAACAAGCTCTACGACGCCACCGTGATCTGAATCAAAGGTTTTTCCATTGGGCAAGGTGGGGAATCGGTTTGGAGAATCACAGCATCGCCATTAACGTCGCAATTAGCTTCGCAGAGAAATTTATTTTCCTGCCAGTATTGGTTACATGCGCGTTTACCGGGGGTTCGCAACTGCAGGGTGCATCAAAGTTGCCATAATTGCAGCCTGAAGTTGGTTGGATGATACTGTCTGCTACCCTAGACTCAAGGTGCCGGCAGAAAGAAAAACACGGTTCGCCTACACCGAAAGGGTGGGGACAATGAGTTTCCGAGATAACCTTCAGCATCTACGCGCTACGCACAACATGACACAAGAGCAGCTCGCCATGCTGCTTGGAGTTTCACGCCAATCTGTAACCAAGTGGGAAGCCGAGAAGAGCTACCCCGAGATGGACAAGCTCCTCAAGATTTGCCAGATATTCGATTGCTCTCTGGACGACCTCGTGCAGGGCGACCTCACTTCCGTGCAGCCCTCCGCCGTGAATCATGTGGTTCCCTCCGGTCCTCCAACCGACATCTGCGGATACGATGAGCACATGCGCAAGAGGGCGTTCATGTTTCCAACTGGAGTCGCCCTGGCCATCCTCGGAGCAGCCATCAGCACTGCCGTCAGCTGTCTGGCCACCGGCCCTTCGAACCTCGTCAGCGCCATCTCGTCGATTTCCCTGATCGTTTTCATCGGCGCGGCATGTGCAGTGCTGATCCCCCTGGGAATCGAGCACAACTCGTTCGAGAAGGCTCATCCATTCGTAGAGGATTTCTACACCAGGGCAGAGAAGGACGAGGCCGCCCGGAAGCGCGGAATCGGGATCGTGGTGGGCATCATCGTGATATTGGCCGGGCTCTGCTTCATGATGCTCTTCGATGGAACTTCATTCGAGGACCTGTTCGATGGAATCTTCCTGGTCTTCGTGGCTGCTGGTGTCTGGATCATCATGCACTGGTCGATGCTGGCAAGTCGGATGGACCTCGACGCCTACAACGCCAACGCTCTCGAGGACATCAGCGAGAGCGACATCGAGAGCGCAGAACTCGACCCCGACCGCAAGGAGGCACTGCTCCATGCCTCCAAGTCGCGCAAGAAGAAGGTCATCGGATCTGCTTGCGGAATCATCATGATGGTCGCGACGATCGTTGCCCTGATCTGGCTGTTCTCCCCGATGTTCACCGGTGGAGACTGGAACGCGGTAGGCGACAACGCTGGCTACACGCTCTTCTGGCTGCCTTGGCCGATTGGCGGGATAGTCTGCGGGATAGTGGCCGAGCTCATCAACGTGTTCATGAAGGATTGAGTCGGGGCTAGCCGAAATGCGGGATGCAGCAATGTCTTACCTTGCAAGCTGCGCAAACTTCAAAGTGCGATTCCCAATAAACGCGAGTCTCAACAGAGTGCCCGGGATATACTCCCGGGCACCCTTGCATTTTCATTGCCAATCTCCGAAAAGGGCTCCGCTACCTCCTGGGGCATCGTTTGGGTCAGCGAGAATCGGGTCTTTCAAAGGCAATCGATGTGAAGCCAGCTACAATAACATACGAGGTCTGGTCCTTGCTTGGGCAAACCAGAGTTTCCGGTCGTGGAATTTATCTTTTTCATGACATTAGATTGAGCAAAATTAGCAAGTAGATGCACGTTTTCAATCATATAGTTCATTAACAATTCGTTTAGCACCCTTTGGTGGGGGAGGGAAGCTACATGAAATCTAATGAAGTTCGTACTGGTAGTTCACGATTCGGCAAGTTCTCCAGGGTGTTCTTCGCCTTGGTTCTGATGATTTCGCTGATGCCGTCGGTCCCGGCCACTGCATATGCAGAGAATTCCGAACCCGAAGCGGTTGTATCAACACCGATGTACACGGGAACTGCCTACGCCGTCTTGACGAGCTCCGCCCAGACAGTAGGGGGCAAGTCCTATCCCGCTAACACGTTGTTCTTCCTGAGGTCCAATCAGAGCTTCGGCAATGGCTCGTCCGGAACTGTCACTAGCGCCAGCAACTCTTCTGTATCCGTTACGGGGACAGTCTATTCCGGATTCGAGTCCTCCAAGTACAAAACCTACTTCGACAGCAGCACCAAGGCCTATCTCTCCGACACCCCTTGGGGCTCAAGCCGTGGCAATATAGTGAGGGTCGCGTTCTTGGACAAGATCAAGCCAATCTATCTCAACGGATGGTTCACCGGTTTCTCCAATCTCACGTCTGTGGATGGAACGGGTAATCTCGATCTCTCCTCAGCCACATCGACCTTTGCCTCGTTCTATGGGTGCAAGTCGTTGACCACGCTCGATGTTTCAAGTTGGAATGTCTCGAATGTCCAGGATTTCTCCCGTATGTTCGAAGGCTGCTCGGCACTCAAATCGCTCGATGTCTCTAAATGGAATACCTCATCCGCAACTTTAATGTCCTCTCTTTTCACGGATTGCTCGTCATTGACCAAGCTAGATATCTCCAATTGGGATGTCTCCAAGGTCTACAACTTCGGTTTGATGTTCTTAGGCTGCTCGGGTCTCACCTCGCTCGACGTCTCGAAGTGGAATACCGCCTCGGCCGAGGACCTCTCTTCGATGTTTTATGGTTGCAGCTCCCTCACTTCTCTTAACGTCTCCAACTTCGACGTTTCCAATGTGAAGCTAATGTTCAGCATGTTCCGCGAGTGCAAGTCGCTCACTTCACTAGATCTCACAAAATGGAAAAGCCAAGTTTCCAAGGTCATTAACCTGAGCTATGCTTTCGCCGATTGCAAATCCTTGAAATCCCTAGACCTTTCGGGATGGAATACGTCGAGCTTGACCAGCATGTCCTATCTGTTCTGGGGATCTTCCTCGCTGGCTTCCGTCAACGTCTCCAATTGGAATACATCAAAGGTCACCAGTTTCAACTACATCTTCAGCGGCTGCTCGTCTCTGGCTTCCATAGACGTTTCCACCTGGGATCTATCCAACGCGCAAAGCACGAGGGGAATGTTCTGGCGTTGCAGTTCGCTCTCGAAGCTGACCCTCTTCAAGAGCAGCATATCCAATCTTTCAGATGCATATTCGATGTTCTACGAGTGCGAGAAGCTCGCGAGCATCGACGTTTCGAAATGGGATACGCAGAACCTTGCCAGCACGGAGTCGATGTTCTACGGGTGCACTGCGCTGACCTCGCTCGATGTTTCCAATTGGAAGACCCCGAAGTTAAATAACACCCAGTACATGTTCTTTGGTTGCTCCTCGCTAAAATCCATCGACGTCTCCGGGTGGGATATGTCAAATTGCAAGTACCTCCGTTCCATGTTCAATAGTTGCAGTTCCCTCTCGGCGATAGATGTCTCGAAGTGGGATGTGAGCTCCGCATGGTCGCTCGAGGGCATTTTCGAAGAGTGCTCCTCTCTGAAGTATCTCGACCTATCCAATTGGGATACCTCGAATGTAAATAATACCCGGGACATGTTCTATGGCTGCACCTCGCTCTCGAAGGTAAATCTGGGCAGCAATTTCACGTTCAAGGGTGCGTCTTCAGATGAAAGTACATGGGCAGTTCTCCCCACTCCAACCGCTTCGGGGTATTCCGGGAAATGGTGCTTGGAAGACGGGACGTGCGCTCAGACGGCAACACAGCTGGCAAGCGATTTCCCCTCCAGCACTGCCCCGGTGGGAACCTGGGTATGGGCGGTAGGGGAGCCCGATAACCCCGGTTCGGAGGATCCTGCCACGGACAAGAACCCATGGGAGCGAATCGGAGGAGCAGACCGCTACGAGACTTCTGCGAAGCTGTCCAGTAGATATTGGCCTTCTATGTATGCCACCACCATTGTGCTGGCGACTGGCGACAACTATCCGGATGCTCTGGCAGCAGGACCTCTGTCCGGGATGCTGGGCGCCCCGCTCCTCACCACCTCTGGAAAGACGCTCAACCCGAGCGTCCGGACCGAGATCGAGAGGGTCAAGAGCTCCAGCGGGTGCACGGTCTTGATCATAGGAGGGAAAGGCGCCGTGTCCGACTCGGTTGCGGCCGAGGTCGACAGCATCGATGGAGTGAGCGTCGAGCGGATAAGTGGCGCGACCAGATTCGAAACGGCGGAGAAAATATATTCCTATGGATCGTCCCACGGCGGGTGGAGCGATTCGATCATCGTGGCATCTGGCGATAACTACCCCGACGCGCTCTCCGCAGCACCGTACGGCTTCGATTCCTCAACTCCGATACTACTTGCGAAGGACGGAGAGCTTCTCCCGAGCACGGTCTCCCTGGTATCTGGAAAGGTATCGACCGTGCTTATCCTCGGGGGAGAGGGTGCTGTGAAGGCTAGTTCTGTGAAGTCAAGCCTCGGGAGCAATGTCAATTACGCCGTGTTCGCCGGTAAGACGCGCTATGAGACTTCCCTCATGTTCGCCGAGTGGGAATGTGGGGAGACAGTTTCCGGTGTCTCGGTTACCCCGAGTACCCAGTTGGGCTTTAACAACCTTACGGTTGCCTCTGGCGAGAACTTCCCCGATGCGCTGTCCGCGGTGAATGTCGCTGGTTACAAAAAATCCCCGATTCTTCTGGTCTCCGACGATTCCCTCGATACTTACAAGGAATTGGTCCAGGGCAAAAAGGACTCGATCTACCAAGGCTATATCGCAGGGGGATCTGCCGCGGTGTCGAATAGCGTAGAGCAGAAGCTCAACGAGTGGATCGGGGCCAGCTAGAGATGATGTTTCGACGGCTGAGTTGAAGCAGTCGGCCAGATGTGTCCAGGTTAGTCCCAGGGCAATTCGGAGTTGCCGAGGAGGAAGTCCTCCAACGTGCAGGCTCCGGCAGATTCCCCTCCAACGACTATCCTGAGCGCCTCGGGGTATTCTGCTAGGAATGCCGCCATGCCCCCTTGGCTTTTCGTGCGGCCGCTCTTGACCTCGATTGCCACGAGGTTGGCGGAGTCGTGGACCACGAAGTCAACCTCGCGGTTTCCATCTCTCCACCATTGGACTTCGAATCCCTCCTCCTTCGAACGGGCCAGCAAGTATGCCCCTACCGCGCTTTCCACGAGATGGCCGCGCAGTTCGCTATCGCCTAGCAACAGCTTCTTCGACCTTCCCGATGTTGCAGTCATCAACGAGGTGTCGTAGACCATGAACCTGGGGGAGGATTTCCTCCGGTTCAGCTCCTTTGGGTGGTATTTCTCGAGTCCGCAGATGATATCTGCCTTGTCAAGCAATGTGAGGTAATGGGCCAGGGTGGTGGTGTTGCCGGCGTCTTTCAATTGTCCGAGGATCTTGTTGTAGGAGAGTTCTTGCGCGGAGAATCTCGCTCCTATTTCGAAGAGTTCTCGGAGCAGGGCTGGTTTGCGCACGTTCTCGCCTTGCAGCACATCTTTCGAAATAGTGGGCTCGATGATCGAATCCCTCATATACTTGCGCCACCGCTTCTCGTTTTTCACAAATCTAGCGGCTCCTGGATACCCCCCGAAATATAGGAAATCGTCAAGTGTGAAGTCGAAGGCGTCCCGGCATTCGGAGAAGCTCCAATGCGGCGATCTGATCACTTCGAACCTGCCCTGAAGAGAGTCTTCCATTCCCTTGTGCAGGAGAAGGCTCGAAGATCCCGAAATGAAGACCTTGAGCTGATTGTCCTCGCGCCTGTCCGCATCCCATAGACCCTTTACGACATTAGGCCAGCCATCGATCTTCTGTACCTCGTCTAGCACGAGGATGAATGTTCCTCCACTTCTTTTTTGAAGGTTGCGGGCCTGCTGCCATTCGGTTCTGATCCAGTCGATATTGGGTGCCGTCACATCATCTGCGCTGACGGATAGAAATGGAATTCCCACCTTCCCTAGGGCCTGGGAGATCATCG
>JBMNUL010000027.1:0-21620 GCA_050946255.1 Coriobacteriales bacterium
GATCGTGACCGTCTCAAGCCCATAGCAGGCGTTGAAGCAGGCCTCTGGAATCGTGGTGATCTGAACCGGCTCCTCGAAAGTCACGGACTTCAGCTTGTAGTCCGAGCTGAACATGTAGGAACCGATTGAGGTCACGGTCGAGGGGATGACGAACGACTTCAGCGAGGACATCCCGGAGAAAGCCGCAGACCCGATCGTCGTGACATTTGCACCGGTGATGTCGAGCTCCTTAATTGAGCTGCAACCCTCGAAAGCTCCACTGCCTATGGTCTCGACGGTGCTCGGAATCTCGACTTCCGGAAGCTTGCTGGCGTCGAGGAAAGCGTAATCGCCTATCTTGACGAGACCCTCGTTGAGGCTCACGGATGTGAGGTTGGAGCAGAAGGAGAACGCCTCCTCGCCGATCTCGGTAACGTCTTCGTGCAGCTCCACCGAGGTGATGCTATCGCAGAACTGGATGAACCCGTCGGGGACCTTGGTGCAGGCCTTGGGGAAGTTGATCGACTTGAGGTCGCTCGCGCTCTGGAACGTGTAGACGCCGATCTTCGTGACGGAATCGGGGATGTTGATGGTCTCCAGCCCGTCCATCTGCTGGAAGGCGTAATCCTGGATCTCCATCAGGCCGTCGGGGAGCACAATCTCCTTGAGGTCGCCATAGTAGCCGTAGGCACCGCGGAAAGCGGCCTCTCCGATGACCTTGGTGCTGGGGTCGACGGTATAGGTCGAGTCGGTTCGGGCCAGCGGGTATGCCACCAGCACGTCGTGGTTTGCGCTGTAGAGCACGCCGTCGATGTCGTCGTAGTACTGCGACCCTTCTTCAACCGTAAAGTCGGTGATGCTGGAGGCGCACCACGGAGTGAAACCGAGGCTCTTGAGAGATGCCGGCAGCTCGATCGAGGTGAGGTACCTGCATCCCCAGAACACCCTGTTGCCCATCGTCTCGACGCCGTTGCCGAGGTCGATATAGGTGAGGTTGGTGTTCTCGAACGCGCTGTTGCCGATGTTGATGATGGTGTCCGGCAACACGACGGTCCTGAGCTTGTAATAGGTGTTCTTGCTGCTGTCGCTCTCGAACGCGCTGTTGCCGACCTTGGTGACGATACCGTTGTACGTGACCCCGTCGATCACGACGTTGTCGAGGTTTCCTGGAACCGTGATGGAGTCGGAGTCGCCGGTGTATCCGGTCACAGTGTAGGTTCCATCGCCGTTGTCAGTGTAGGTGAAGTGGGTGGGGTCCGAATCGGACTTCATCTCTATCGTGTAGTAGTTTGCCCACTCGCTGCTCTGCCACTGGGACAGGTACTCCTGCTCCACGTAGATCGTTCCGGTGTATGCCGCTCCGTCTACGCCCTTGAACGCCTCGGCGTAGTTATCGGAGGTGGGCGGTGCCCCGAGGAACGTGATGTCGCAGGTGAGGTTCTTGAATGCCGTGCCATAGAACTCGCAGGCACCCGAGACCGAGCCATCCGAGTAAGTGGTGTTCTCGAGAATCAGCGAGGTGAGGTTCGTGCCGTCGATGTTCGAGTTCTTGAACCCATAGAAGATCTGGTAGTAGAACGTGCCCACATCAGATGAGTCGAACGTGGCGCCCAGCAGGCCGTTGTAAGCGGTGATGTATGCCTTCCTGTAGGCAGTCTCGCCAACGTGGCCGTCCTTGTAACCGATCGTGGCAGTGTAGTTCATGTCGAATCCGCCGCGCAGGTCCACGCTGTTGGCCGTGGCCCACTCTTCCCACTCGCTCTCATAGTCCTCCGGATAGAAGATCTCGAGCCATGGGTCGAGGGTTCCAGAGGTCACGCCAATAGCGGAGTCGCCGATCTTGGCAGGAGGGGTGGAGTAGAAGTGCACGATTGCATCTAGATTGAGGAAGCACTCGCTGTCAACCGTCTTGTAGCAAGCAGGCACCCTCACGATGTTGAAATCGATCTTGGAGTCCGAGCCCAGCGCCCTCTCCCCTATGACCGACAGGTCCACGCCATCGATTTGGGTGGGAAGCGTGAAGTCGAGCTCCGCATCGCTTGCCATCTGGCATCCGGTGGGAACCGGAGTCGAGGAGGTCGCTTCTACAGCGGACCCGAGCACTCCTGTGCTGCTGCCGTCGAGCTCTAAATCGTAGTAGTACTTCCAGAGAACGGTTGGAGCCGTTGCCCCGGTGAAATCAGCGTAAGAGCTGGAATATGCGTCGAAGCGCTCGACGCTAGCACCGGAGGGAAGCGTGGATGCGGAGGCGCCTGTGGGCAGGTCGCCCAGGAACCTCACGGTCGAGGCCGTTGCGCCTGAGAGGTCCCCGATCGTGGTGACGCAATCGGGAATCACTATCGTTGTCGCGCTTGCGCTTCCAAGCGATGAGACTGTCGTTACCTTAGCGCCATCGATCGATCCCGGGACCACAAGTGTGGTGGCCTCTTCCCCGGTGTACCCGGTTATCGTCGCCTCGCCGTTCGAGTCCACCGTGTAGCTCCAGCCCAAAATCGGCTGACGCTCAGCCGTGATCGAGAACGACATCGTCTTTGTGCCGGTGTAGTAAGGCAGGATGCCCGTTATCGTGGCTGTGTAGCTGCCGATTTCCGTGGGGCTGTCCACGGCGTTGTTGCTCGAATCTGTGTATGTCAGGGTGTAGTCGAGCCCCTCCTCCAGCGTTTCGCCAGAGGGAGAAGTCACGGTGATCTGCGGAAGCTTGGGGCTTCCGTTGTTGTAGTAGACGTCGGGATATGTGCTCGGGGATACCGTGCAGTCCGAGATATCGATTGCGGTGGGAGCCTCCGCGACCGTCACAGTGCACGTGGCCTCGAGGCCCGTGCCGTTTTGAGCGATCACAGTTGCGGTGTCACCCACGGTTGCGGAAGAGGAGACCTTCACTAGGCCGGTTGAGCCATCGACGTCCAAGATGCTCGAATCGGAATACCAGAAAATGGAGTTGTGCGCCGAATAATAGGAATCCCTTGCCGGAAGCACCGAAGCGGAGAGCGTGGCCCTCCCGCCAGCGGGGATGCTAACGGACGTGTTCTCGAGGGAAACGGACTCCGGGGCGATGTAGTTGCCAACGTACGCGCCGAACGGAGCTCCCGCGGAGACCCAGGCATCCTGGCCTCCCACAGCATAGATGACGCCCTCCCTGCCAATGGTTACCGTGGTGACCTTGGACCAGTCACCACTGGGAACCGTGGGGCATCCGCCGAGGAAGAAGATCTTCCCCTGCGGGCTGGATTGCACCATGTTGTTGAAGAAGGTGCCCGATTGGTCGTCGATGTTGGTGAGGGTCGCCGGGAAGGTGACCGACTTGGCGTTGGTGTCAGCCAAAGCCCCCTCGCCGCTGATGCGCGTGACGGGCAGCCCGTCGATCTCGTCGGGAACGAGAACGTCTGCGCCGGCGAACTCAGATTTGTTCGAAAGGCCGGTCAGCACGATGGCATCGCCGGAGATGGACTTCCTGTATGTCCATGTTGCGCCGTGCTCGTCGGTCCAGGAGCTTTCTGCCTCAGGCGCTGCAGACTCTGCTAAATAGGAAGATTCGTCCTGGCCAGCAGCGCTGAGCGTTGTGGCAGCAGAATCCACATTGGATGTGCCGGATTACTCATCCGCAGCATCTGAAGCACTGGAAATCCCATCGGCAGTGTCGGCCGACGACGGATCCTGAGAATCGGTTTGCTGTTGGGCCTCTACTTGCCCGTTTTCAGTCCCTTCCTCTGCATATGCCTGCGGAACCGCTGGCATGAGCATGGTCGAGATCACTATTGCCAGGAAGACGTTGAACAACGTCCTGGCCCAAGATCTGGATATGTCCTTCGAGTGGTCCACTGAAACCTCCTTGTGGCCTCATCTCCCGAACATGCGGCTGCGGGGGGCTTGACGCCTCCCGCAGTTTCTCACCGCATGTCCCTTTTCACATCAAAGCAGCCAACTGATCAGAGTCCGAGGGCCGCGTTGGCCTTGTCCATTGCGTTCTCAGAGACTGCCGCTTTTCCGCCCACAACGTAACCTTGCGTTATCGACGAAGCGCTCGGCTTGATCGAATTGTTGGCCAGGTCGTCTGCCGTCTCGTCGTTGACCAGCAGCAGAGGAGCCTTGTTGGGTCCCGTGATGCTCACGGAGGTGAGCGCATCCGGGAAGTTGGCGCCAGACGCGAGCGTGACGTTCTTGTAGCTCAGCGTGACGGTGGGTGTAGCGCTCACCCCGGCCACCGTGGATCCGGTTGTCCAGGACACGAATATGCGGGACGTCTCGTACCTGCTGGTGCCGGCGAAGATCGAATAGGTAATCGAAGAATCGTTGACCGCGCTCTTCACGGACGTGGAGTTGACTGCGCCGTTTCCACCGAGGATCAGCACGTTGTCGAACCCTCCGTCGCGGATGGCCGTGGCAGTCGCGGAATCAAGCTTGCCGCTCTTGGCCAGGAAGATCGGGGCCTTTGCAACGTATGCGTACGAAGAGGCAGAGAGGGCATCTGGGTAGTTGTCGCCGCTGGCGACAATCGCCGTGGTGCTCCACTCCGAGGAGTCCTCGTACTGGTAGATCTTCAATGCCGTCTCGACCCTGGTCTTGCCCGAGACCCTCTCGACAGAGACTCCGGAAATCGAGTCGACTGCAGTGGCGACGTCCTCGGAGACGGCCGCCTTGCCGCCGATGATGATGACCTTCGTGCCGCTCGTGGAGGAGAGGCGCTCGATCTCGGACTTGGCATCAGGGGATAGGCTCTTGCTGTTGGTAATCAGCAGAGGAGCGTTCTCCATTCCAGCGAGCGAGGAGGCCGCGATGGCATCCGGGAAGTTCTCGCCCGAAGCCAGGATGATCGTGCTCGCCGAGTGGTCGTCCCAGATCTCCCCGGTGATGGCCTTCATCGTGGCGTACCTGTCTTTACCAGAGAGGCGGATGAAGGCGTTGGGCTTGGCCTCCGTGCCGGGCTTCTTGGCCGCATCGAAAGTGCTAACGGCGTCGTTGAGTGTAGCTGTCGCCTCATCGACCTCTTGCTGGGTGGCAGAGGTTGAGTCGTAGACACCCTGGGCAGCGGCGATGGCATCCACCAGCGCCTTCTGCACATCAGAGGTGACCCATTGGTCCGAAGGCGGCACATCGGTGCCATCAGTTGAGACCTTGGTGCCGTTCATATCCGCCGTGGCAGAATCGATGGCGTCCTTAAGGCTGTCCTTTTCCACACCGAGAGTTCCATACTTCTTGGCCGCGTTGAAGTCCTCCGTGGCCTTCACGATGGCCTCGGTTGCGGCGTCGACCTCATCCTGTGTGGCATCGTCGTTTGAATACACTGCCCTGGCCGCGTCGATAGCGTCCTTGAAGGTCGACTGCACGTCGGAGGTCACCCACTGGTCGGTCTTGTTGATGTCAGACCCGTCAGTTGAGACCTTCGTGGCATCGTAATCGTTTCGGGCGGTGTCGATTGCCGAGAGCAGGTCGTCCTTGTTTACCGGTGCCTCGATGTTGACCACGGTGATCGAGCTGACGCCCGAGATGATCCTTGACCCATCGGCTGCGCCTGCACTGTACTCCTCCTCGCTGACTCCGGTCACGAGCATGGGCTCGTCGGAGGAGCTTGCTGCCGCGACGTTTGCGGTCTGCGCATCTGCCGCATTGCCGGTATCCGTGATAGCGGACTTGGCACCGCTTATCGCGAGCACCGCGGGAAGCCCGCTCACAGGCTCGTCAGTGCTCGTGGCATTGGCGGTGGTGTACGGGTAGAACATGTTGTGCATCGACATCTGCTCATAGGTGGTGGTGAAGGTGCCAGAGCCCTCGAAGGTCACCGTGTCGGCGGCATCGAAGGTCACTCCGGAATCACCGAGCAGCTTCTGAATCGTCACGTAATCCTTGGCTGTTGCCACATTCCACCCATCGGTGCTGGAGCCATACAGCCCACTGACGTAGGCCGGGGTTCCGGTCGAGGTCGTCATCTTCAGGGCCTCGAACTCGCTCTTGGTGTAGTTCTTGGCAACAGTGGCAGTGCCGTCTGTACCGTCCTGCACATAGACAGTCAGGTAGACGTTGGTGATCTCGAACTCGACGTAAGCGGACCCGGTGTACTGGTCGGAGGCTCCCGTGATGGTGAGCCTGTAGGTGCCAGGCTCGGTGGGAGTCGGAGCCGCATCGCCCGCAGCGGTCGTGTAAGTGATCGTGAGGTTCGCAAGCGGCACATCAGTGCCATCTGCGAGCGTTACCTTCGTGGGCACCGGGGTCACCGGGTCGAGCTCGGTGTAGTAGACCTGCTCGATTCCCTCGATCGTGGCGCCGGTGAGGTCGTAGACGACCTTGGTTCCGGCCTTCTTGGCCGCGTCGAACGTGTTCTTCGCATTCGTGATGTTGGTCATGGCCTCGGACACTTCGTCCTCGGTCGCATCAGCGTTGTCGTATACGGCCTGGGCTGCCGTGATGGCGGCCTGGAAGGTATCGACGTCAGCCTGCGATACCCACTGGTCGGTGGAAAGCACATCGGACCCGTCGGTGGATACCGTGGCGCCATCCTTGTCCTCGGTGGCGGAGTCGATCAGAGCCTTGAGCTGGGTCTTGTCAACCGGCAGCTTCTCCCAGGTCAGATGCGGATATCCGTTGTTGTAGGTGTCCATCGTCGTCGCCGCATACGCATCGCCGAGGGCGCTGACGTCCACGTCGGCCACCGTGTTCCAGGTGTTGGCGCCGTCGTTGAGCGAATCGGTATCAGAAGTCCTGGACCCAACAGCCTGTGTGTCGCTGGTGGCCAGATAGTAGCAGGTTGAGATGTCCCTAGTGAGACCGCTGGTCCCGACCTCCCAGTAGCCGAAGAGGGCACCATGGGAGTTGAGGTCTTCCGTGCGGGTATGCGTTATCGACACGGAGCCGATGTTGTAGCAATGCTCGACCGTGACCTGGTTGGAGGTGTTGTAGCAGTCTCCGACGATACCGCCGATGCCCCTTCCGGTTCCAGTGATGGTCCCGGTGTTGTAGCAGTTGGTGATCGTGACCTTCCCGGACAGGGAGCCGACGATGCCGCCCTCCTCCTGGCCGTAGGCCTGGTCATTGGAGTATGTGAGCACGTCGCCCTTGTTGTAGCAGGAGTCGATGTAGACCGTGGTCGAGGTGGAACCGACGATTCCGCCCTCACCACCGTACCAGACGCTGAGGTCGACCTCGTTGCCGAGGTTGCGGAAAGTCACAGGGTCGCCGGTGGAGTTGGAGACCGCCTGTGCGGCAATGCCTCCGGCAGAGGTGAATGTGGTGATCTGTCCGTCGATCACGAAGTTCTCGATCGTCGCGCCACCTTGCACGTAACCGAACAGCCCCTGATTGACTTTCCTGTCCTGGGAATCGTTGGTGGTAGCGGTGTTGTTCACGTAGATGTTGGAGATCCTATGGCCCTGGCCGTTGAAGTTCCCTGCGAACGGGTAATCGCTTTCCTGCCCGATCGGGGTCCAGTCCGTGCCCAATGTCTCGCTGCACACGCTCGAGAGGTCGATGTCAGCGGTCAGCACGATGTCGAGACCCGCATAGCTAGTCCCGTTGTTGACGTTGGTGGCGAGGGTCTGGAGCTCTTCCGCGGTCGAGATCTCGAGATAAGGCGTGACGGTGACCTTGGCGCGCGTGCTCGTAGCGGGGTCGCTGTAGGCCCCTTCGACGTTCGTCTTGACCTCGCAGTAGTACCAGGCATCGCCGGTCTTCGCGGTAGAAGGCGTGTAGCTCGCGGAGGTGGCGCCGTAGATGGCAACTCCCTCTCCGTCCGCGCTGTCGGCCTTGTACCACTGGTAAGTCAACTCGCCATCGCCACTGAGTGTGGCGGCCACGGTCAGAGCGGTTGCAGTATCGGCCTGCTTCACGGTCTGGTCAACCGGGTTGGTCGTGATCGTGGGAGCAACGGGCGCGGTCTCGAGTACCGTGAACCTGGCTGTCTTGCTGGTGGCGGAAACGGATCCGTCGGTCCAGGTGTTGGTGACCACGCAATAGTAGTAGGTCACGCCCAGAGTATCCGCGCTCGGCGTGTAGCTGGCAGAGGTGGCACCCGAGATAGCCGTGCCTCCATATGTGGAGTCGGTGGTGTTGGAGTACCACTGGTATGAGAGCGTGCCGTCAGAGCCGGTCTCTCCAGATGCAGGGAGAGTCGCCGCGACCGTCAAAGCGGAAACGTCGGTGGCGTTCTGCAGGGCCCAGCCGCTGGCCGGGTTCTGGGTTATCGTGGGCATGCCAGCCGGGACCTCCCATGTGAATGCGGGGGTCTGCTGCTGGATCGGTGCACCGCTCACGAAGTATCCGCCATCGGTGGAGTCGCTGTTGTTGGTGTTCATCGTGGTCACGAAGTCGCTCGAGGACATCTCGTCGATCGTGGCCTTGACGAGGTTGGACTCAGATGTGCTGGAGGAAGTTCCAACGCCAGATGCAGCTGAGGTGTCGAGCCACCAGCTCTTGTTGTTGAAGCTGCCCCAGTAAATCATGCTGGCAGCGTGTGTGCTCTCGCTGTCGTTTGGCGAGAGAACCGTGCCCGCGTTGTAGCAGTTGTCGAGTGTCATGTAGCTGGCGTACCCGCTGTCGAGGGTGCGCAGCGCAATGCCTGCCGCATAGGCGTTGCTGGTCTGGTTGTTCACGATCGTTCCGGTGTTGTAGCACCTGGTGATGTCGACGTAGCTTGCGGCCTCGCCAACGATACCCGCGGCGGAATGTCCTTCGGTGGTGATGTTGCCCTTGTTCGCGCATTCTGTGATGGTCGCGTGGCTGTAGTTGTTGCTTGCGACCTCCTTTGCGCCCACGACTCCTCCGATGCCGGTGCTGGAAGAGCCCTGGCTCGTCACGTCGGCGAGGTTGATGACCTTGTTGACCTGGGTGTACTCGTAAATCGTGCTCACAGCGCCTGCGCTGTTGCCAGCGCCCGTGACCACCGTTCCGTCGATTGTGAAGTCCTCGATGACGGTAGGCTGGCTGCTAGTGCCGGGACCCACATATCCGAACAGTCCCTGATAGCCATCTTCGCTCGCGATGTAGAGGTTGTAGATCTTATGACCCTGACCGTTGAAGGTTCCGAGGAACTTGTTCGTGGAGGTTCCGATTGGGGTCCAGCTTCCCAAGGTGGAGCTGCAGACGCTGGACATGTCGATGTCGGCTCCGACGAGGACTTCCATCCCCTCATAGGTAGAGCCGTTGTTGACCGCATTGCGGAATTCCACCAAGTCCGCCGCGTCCATGATCGTGACCTGCTGGACCGTGTACTTCACGACCCTGGAACGGGCTGGCGTGGAGGGCACGTCCATGTAGGTGTTGACTACCTCGCAGTAGAAGTAGTAATCGCCGATCTCCTGGGTGTCGGGCTCATAGCTGTTCGTGGTCGCACCATCTATCGACACCGGGTTGGTTCCGGCCGCATCGTCGCACTTGTACCACTGGTAGGTCAGAGTGCCGGCGCCGTCGCCAGAGGTTGGGCCGCCAGTGACCTCGATCGGATGCCCAGTCGTGGCCTGGTTGACCGTGATGTCCTCTGGGTCGGTCACGGTGGCAGCTGCGGTTGCGACGTCTTGCACCGTGAATCTCGCCACCGCGCTCGTGGCTGTGCGGGTCACGGTATCGGAACCGGAAGTGAATGTGTTTGTGACCACGCAGTAGTAATAGTAATGTCCGACTGTGGTTGACGGCGGGGTGTAGCTCGCGCTGGTCTCGCCATCGACGGACGTGGCGTTCGTGCGGAGCAGGTCATCGCACTTGTACCACTGGTAGGTCAGAGTGCCATCGGAGCCGGTTCCCGAGGTGGGAAGCGCGGCCACGACTGTCATCGGTTCAGGCGTGGCGTTCACGACCACAGCCTGGTTGGCAGGATGGGTGGTGATGGTGGGCGAACCCTCTGGAATCTCCCAGGCGAGCGCCGGGCTGTTCTGAGCCACCGGCGAACCGTCTGCCCAGGGATCGGTATCAACCGTCCCGTTCATGGTCGTCACGAAGTCGCCCGAGAGCATCGTCGCGGCATCGACCTCGATGGTCTCTTCAGTTGGAACCGAGACCCCATCCCTGGCGCCAATCGCACGGGTGTCAGAGCCCTCGAGGTAGTAGACTTTCTCCCAACTGCCATAGTTGCCCATGATCGCACCATGGAAGGTGCCCGTGGATTTGGGATACAGGACGTTGCCGGAGTTGTAGCATCCGGAAAGCGTGGTCGGGGTTCCGTAAGAGCTGCTTCCCGAGGTGAAGTACCCGCAAATACCGCCCAAATAGATGTAGCCACTATCTGAATTGCTGGTAACGGCGCCGGTGTTGTAGCAAGACGTGACATCCACGTAGGAAGTCTTGCCGGCAATGCCGCCGACATATTCTCCCGCAGCTGTGATGTCGCCCTTGTTGTAGCAGCCGGTGATGCTGTGATTCGCGCCTGTAGATGATGAGCCATACTCGCTGGTTCCCTTGCGGGAGGCGTAACCCACTACTCCACCGACATAGCTGCTGTTGGAGGCAGTGGAGGTGACGGCAACGTCGCTACCGACATTTGATATCGTGCAGCCATCCCCGTTGGAGAACATCGCTGCCACGACTCCAGCCGCCATCTCTCCGGAGGAGTTGACGGTTCCGCTCACAGTGAAGTTCTCGAGGACAGCGCCGTCATCGATGCACCCGAACAGCGCATCGTCCCCGTCTCCAGAGCTGATCGTGAGTCCGGTGATCTTATGGCCCTGGCCGTCGAAGGTCCCCTTGAACGGGACCACGGTGGCAGAATCGCTCGCCTCTGAGGCGCTTCCGATTGGGGTCCAGTCTCCGGAGAGGGTCGAGAGGTCGATGTCGGCGGTCAGCTGAACCGTGTTGCCTTCGTATGTCGTCCCGCCATTGACTGCGGAGGCGAATGCCTGCAGTTCGGCGGCCGTCGAGATCTTGAGGGCCTCGACCGTCGTAGCCGCCACGTTGCTGTCGACCTCTGCGGTCTTGTACTGCTCGAACGTGTTGGTGACCTTGCACATGTAGTAGAAGGTGCCTACCTCACCGGTGGGTATTGTGAAGGAGGCCTCGGTGGCGCCGTCGACTGCAACCGGGTTTGTCCCGGTGGCGTCATCGCACTTGTACCACTGGTAGGAAAGCGTGCCAGCGCCGTCGCCGCTAACACTTGCGACAACGGTCAGCTGCTTGACGATGCCCTGCTGCACTGTGGTGTCCACAGGCTGCGTGGTGATGGTCGGGGTCGCGGCAGGCGTGGCGGAAACCACGTGAATCGCGGCGACATCGGAGTCCACGCTGACAGTCGTGCTAGCACCATCGGCGGTGAAGGTGTTGGTCACCTTGCAATAGTAGTAATAGGTGGTTCCCGCAGTAGTGGCGTCAGTTGGGGTCAAGCTGGAGCTCGTTGCCCCGCTGACCGCGGTGTCGCCATCTGCAGGTACTCCGGTCGTGGTGGTGTACCACTGATATGAGAGAGTTCCATCAGAGCCAGTAGCAGGAGATGCGGGAAGAGATGCCGTGACGGTAAGAGCTTGCGGGGTGTTGCCAACGGTCAGGATCTGCTCGGCAAGGGGCTGGGAATCAATTGTCGGGGAACCCGCCGGGGTCTCCCAGGCCAGTGCGGGGTATTCCTCCCCCACCATCCATGCGTCACCGAGGGTATCCGACACGAACGTTGCATCGTTGAGCTCTGCCTGCGTCTTGGAGGTGGAGCCCACATATGATGGATCCGAATTGGCTGCGCAGCCTTCCAGATAGTAGGCATCGGAGAAGGCCCTGGTCGAGTAGTAGTCATAATACGACCCCAAAATCGGCGTGGCAGTGGCACTGCCCCAGGAGCTGGTGGTCGTGGCGGTTACCGTCCCGACATTTATGACCCTCTGCATGGTCACGGTGTTGCCGGAACTATACGAGCTGCTGCTGTAACGGCCCGCAATGCCGCCCGCATATGCCGAGTAACCTGTTCCAGAGGCTGTTATCGCACCGGTGTTGTAGCAGTCGGTAATCGTGAAGTAGGTCGAGAGCTCGCCCACAATTCCACCGACGTAGTTCGAACCGGTGACGGCGCCCTTGTTGTAGCATCCCGATATCGTGGATGTATAAGAGCCGCTGGAATAATAACCGCCGCCATAGGTCATTCCGACGATTCCTCCGGTACCATCTCCGCCGGAGACTGTCACGCTGCTGCCGACGTTGGTTATCGTGGAGTCGCCCGCGAGTCTTGCCACCACACCGGCGGCATAGTCTCCAGAGGTGGTGACAGAGCCCTCAACTGTGAAGTTCTCAAGCGTCGCTCCACCGTCTGTGGCGGCGTTTCCGGCGTATCCGAAGAGGCCCTGATAGGTAGAGCTGCTGCTGATGTAGAGGTTGGTGATCTTGTGGCCATCTCCATCGAAGGTGCCCGTGAACGCATTGGTCGAGCTGCCGATAGGAGTCCATGAGGTGCCGCTCGACTCAGAGCAGACACTGGATAGGTCGATGTCGGCCGTGAGCTTGAACGCCTTGTCGCTCTCCGTGCCGTTGTTTACGTTGGTCGCCATCGAGGCGAGTTGTGTGGCATTGGAAATCAGATACGTATCGTCTGTGGTTCCAGTACCACCAGCGTAATCGCTGGCGGAGCGCGTGGTGTTGCCACCCGTGTCCTGGGCGAAGGCATTGGTCATACCAAACGATAGCGACAGCACCACCAATATGGCGAGCAATATCGCTAACGCTGTTAGACGTGGATTTCGCCCCTTTTCGTGCAAAGCAGAACTCGACATGTCAAAACCCCTTCCTGCTACACGGCATGCTCGCGCATACCCTGTCCCGTGCGGCGGCCCCCATAAGCCGCCTACCTGCTCTGCCAGCATGCGGTCTCGGAATCGGGCACATATCGCCCCAACACCTGATTGGAAATCGGCAATACAGCAGATTTCCTCCGCGATAGCTGACAATGCCAGCTGCATGTCGAGAGTTCTGAAACGGAATCGAATTTTCCCGAAAAAGAGCAAGCACGCACAGTCCATCCTCATGGGCGCATCGCGCACTTACCCAATTCGAGCATCCCCTGTTGGCCTGAAGCTGCTCCCCACAGAACGCTTCAAGGCCCAAGCCAGAACCCCAACGCTGGCATCAGCGGCCGTACCCCAAAAAGTCAGCCGCCAGAATCACAATCGAACGTTTACCTTCATAAACGACTGTAAGTTTTTCAGATTCTACCTTAATGAGAGAATATATTCTAGACGAAATATTTTTATTAAAAAATATTTAGGTTAGCGATTAATTCAGCACTGGAATAGTTTACTTAAAGGAAACTTTTTATACATGTGCTCTATTTTGTTGGGGAGAAATATGCACTGTCTCCGACATGTTATTCACAATTGAGCGGTTTCGCCGTTGTTAGACGTTTCATGAGTCTGTGTTAATTTGATATCCAGATGTCAATGATGTTGTTATTGGCTTTGAACCGCTAGGTATTTGGATGGCACGAAGTCAGCTAGCCATACCTTGTCGTTACCAATGTAGAAATTCAACCCATCGGCATATGCTGTAGCGGAATCGACAATCAGGATGGCAGGGTGGGAATCCCTCCTCGCGCCAACGCTCATCGCAGTATCCACATCAACAGAGAGGTGCACGTACTGACGGGACATTGGCTTTAGCCCCTCGGCCATGATCTTGTCCAAAAACCTCCGCGCCGTGCCATGGTAGAGGACAGACGGCGGCTCCGCCTGCTGCTTCAAAATTCGAGCCGGAACCGAGTGACCGTACAGCGCCCGGATCTTTCCACCGCAGATCTCATGGCGTTTCTTTTCCGAGCTGCAGATCATTTCCACCAGATCGTCGGTGGTAACGGGGCGGCCGTATTTCCCGCTCTCATTCAGCGCCGCAAGGAGCTGCTCGACCGGAACGAACCCCTCGTCGTCAAGCTCGAGCTCGTACTCCCAAGGCGCATGGCGAAGCGCATAGGATACTTCCTTGCTCAGAGCGGTGTAATCCATGTGCAAATCCCTTCTCCGCAGTTCGTCTTCATAATAATGACGGTGGGTCGGCTTTCCAACAATATTGGCAAGATAGAAGGAAAACCTGCAGCTGGTAAAGTACCAGCATGCATCGTCAATGATGTAATTCTCTTCCAGCGCTTTACTATCACCTAATGTAAGGGGTATCCCCGAAAACAGCAATTTCCGAATAAAGTTTGATTTCCTCTCGCAATAGTTAGAAATCTCATGTCTTTTCAGAATGCTCACCCCAGTCCCCAGATAAACCCAAATGATAGAGAGACACCAAGACCCTCATGAGCCTCATCTTCATAGCAATCGCCTACACCGCAATGCAGATACGCAGATGAAGAACAACTACAACTAGGTTGAGAGCACGATTAATAGCCCCAAATACTACATGAAACGAGTCGAATCCGAATACGAGGTCACATTTGCTGCGTTTCACGAAGTCGGTCGAAAAAACTTACAAATGAACGTTGGATTAGAGAAGTTAAAGAAATTAGTCTCTCGATAAATGGCTTCTACTTTCCTACTTCTTTATGGTAGATTCTTATCCAGAATCACATGAATAGGCACGTGCCATCTGCCGGATTCAATTAACCTTCAAATTAAACGAATGTGGCCTTAGTGTAATGAATCCCCAAGGCCACAGTCGTTTATCTTGAACTAATATATGGTCCAATAAATTTTTATCTACTCTAGCGGATTAGTGAAATCGTAGTTTCCGCTCTGAATAGCCGCCGCCATATCATCAAAATCTTTGACACTAATCGCTTCCATGTCGAAGACTTGGGCAGTGGAATCATCTGTTCCTGTCCACCCAGTGCATTGATCATCGGACATTCCTGTCACAGTCACAGTGAGTTCTATTGCATTCTCGGTGTCATCGATTGTATATACCCTATTCCCACTTTCCTCAGACTTCGTAACATTTCCCATGAAGCAAGCAGAATATTCCTTTGACGTCCCTATTGTAATGAACGCACCATAATCCTCAGCATCATTAAGTGCAAAGAAACCATATGTATTGCTTTCAGTAAAAGCGTCTTCAGGATAATTATCAGTTCCATACGCACGTGTGAAGCCATTCGGAGAAGTGTAGTAGGAGGAAGTCTCGATTGATGAACCTCCACATCCTGCCAGGCTGAAACATAGAAAAACTGACACCAGCGCAATCCCTATTACCTTACAAACCTTATTCATCTTTCCCCTTTTCTTCTGTAGCAGAAAACTACCCCGGAAGAAGATGAGTTACGAAAAACTACCTTAAGGTATATCTGCGACCGATACCCCAACTTATCGCAACACCCCGCCTGTCCTTTTCAGAAAAGTATATCATCAGGTGTTCATAAATATTAGTAGGCTTCAGTATTTGCACGATAGGAAATTGCCGAAAAAATTGGCAAAGATTTTCATACAATCCATGAAATCATCTATTTGCCTTCTATTCTTATGGTTTCAGTTATTTGAAAAGTAAGCATATCAATAAGCTACTACAACGGTAAACGTTGAAGATAATGGCGATGTTATCCCTTGTTTATCCCTTATATATGAAAGACCATATCTATAGTCATCTAGATACTGCATCAATAAGTGGGAAAATATTCCAGCGCCAGCAATAGTTAATGTTTCCCCAATAAACCTTGAGTCGCGTATACCTAGCATGTCCAATAATGCTCTTGCGTGAGAAAACAAATCAGTCGGCAAATAAATTTGCCGACTGATTTGTAAATCCTCTAGCGCTCCAGTGACACTAAAAATAAACCTAGACGTAGAACTACGACACAGAAGAGAAAGAACTCTTCCTACTCACTATCAGACGAGTTCTAACATTTTCAGGCTGGTGCCCCCGGCGCGATTCGAACGCATGACGCCAAATAAGGAATCCGGACGCATGCGATCATAGTGAAATACACATATTTTTTCGTGTACTTGAAATACACGGTTTTCCTTATACATTCTGACTATCCAACTCGCAATCTATTGACCGTTCAATCGCTTATTGATTTCAATACCTAGTTTGCATTTGAATCCATGCCTCCGCTATATATTGCATCTGATATTATGTTAGCAACATGTGACTAATATCTAAGCAACACGTGTGCAACATTTAATAACTATTGTGGGAACTGCAACAGATTCAACACTGGCAGAAGAGAACGTGGGGGAAGCATGGCTCAAGCAAAACAGAGGCTGTTGACGGCAATCGGCATCGTGATCGCACTGGTTTGTTCGATAACGCTTGTGGTCGCACTTCCCATGCGCGCCCTCGCGGACGACATCTCGAGCGATGTCGTTACATCGATCACCGCCGATGACACTACGGTAAATACCTGGCATGTATCTACGATCACCTTGAATTTCTCCGAAGATGACTCTAACGGGAACCTAGTTCACGACATCAAAAGTGGGGACACCATCACGGTTTCGTGGCCGACAAGAAGCGACCCGACCGACCAGGGGTTTTATCTTTCAGGCTGGGCGTCTACGTTTGCCCTGACATTCACCCCCGAGGGCAGCTCGACTGCCGTGACAATTGGCCAGGCAGTCATCACAGCCGATGGCGCCACTCTCACGTTTAACAGCAATGTCGATAACTACCAGCACGTATCAGGATCTGCATGGTTCCAAGCGCAATCATACAACACGGGAAATCCATCAGATGGCACCACCGACACCATAGAGGTCACCTCCGGAAATCAAACCGTGGCCATCCAGGTGACCCAATCTTCTGGATCTGGGTCGGGCACTGGTAGCGGCAATCACCTCATCGGCAAGAACGTCCGCTTTTTCCATAACGACCCGTCCACGAACACCGCCGAGTGGGGCATACAGCTGAACTCGCAATATGCAACGAATCTGACCGGCAACATCACGGTCACGGACACCATTTCCGAGAAGCTCAATGCCCCCGAATTCGTGGTGGGATATGTCCACTACAAGGACAGTGAAGGCACTACCCAAACGATGCGCATTACCTCGCAAAGTGATTTCCAGAGTTTAACGGGTACCAGCTTCTCCTATAACAGCACAGACAGAATGCTGACCATCACGGTGCCGGCATCCAGCCTGACAGAATTTTCGTATGGTGGAGTCACCTATGGTGCAGCATTTCTTGAGGTCTTTTTCAACACGGAATGGAACTCCAATGCCCAAGCTGGTGATGTCATCGAAAACACGGCGAACGTCTCCTATTACACTACCGATAACCCATCGGAATCCCAAAGCGACCACGCTACCACCAGAATCACGGTGCCAAATTCCGGCGCTGACGTCACTGGCGTGCCGGAGGGAACACTGCAGATAACCAAAGTGGTCGAAGGTACGGTCGTGCCGATTGAAGGCGTCACATTCCGCGTGTACCAGCTGACCGGCGATGGGGGCACGCGCGTGTCCGGATGGTATACGAATGAGGACGGAACCACCAGCGATTATGTCGACATCACCACTGGCGAAGACGGCATCGCAACTCTCGAGGACCTCGATGACGGTTATTACGAAATTGAAGAGCACAGTGGGCCTAATTGGGTTGTGCTCACCACCCAGAATATCCAAGTCCAATTGACCGAGACCGCCGGTTCCGCACAGACAATCCCGAACAGCGTCCTATCCGGCGCCATCACCGCCACGAAGACATGGCTCGACGCCGATGGCAACGCCGACACAAGCACCCACCCGACCATCTACTTCCAGCTCTACCGTGCAATCGACGGCGAGGAGGCCACCGTTGTAGAAGATACGGACCTGATGGAGCTCGACGACGGGACCACCTCTGTCACGTGGGCGGGCCTGCCTTTATACGACAACGAGGGCAACAAGTACACCTACTCCGTGAAGGAAGTCGACGCCGGCGGCAACGACTACGTCCCGGATGGATACTCGAAGCAGGAAGATGGCTTGACGGTAACGAACACCTCGACGGACACCACGACGAATGGCAATACCGACAACCCGACGAGCTCTACGACAACGACAACCACGACGACGACCACGACGACCACCAGCACCTCAGGTGGAAAGTCTCTCCGGAGCGAGCTCCCGAAGACCGGTGACGGGCTCCTTCCCCTAATCGCGATCTTCATGGTGACGGCAACGGCATCAGGCGTGTGTCTGGTGGCACGTCGCAAGCTGGATAGGCACTAGACGCGCGAGCATCCAGCAGGCAAATCGGTCACCAAGGTGATAGAGGGCATAGCCGCAAGGCCCAGTATCCTGACCTTGAGTCCACATAAGTTGCAAGACCTGTAATGGCATGCCACGGGGGGGTTCTTGCAGTTGAACCGGTAAAGAGGTGGCACCTCAGAAATGAAAACCTGTCCTTTGCGGCTCGTATGGGCCTGAAGGACAGGTTTTTTTAGGTGAACATGATGCAGCTAGTCGCCATATTCCATTCCACCGAGGTCCGGTATATTTTCGTCGCATTGAATCTCACAACACCCAGCAGGCTACTTGCAAGAAAAGAGCGCGGAATCACCTAAACTCCAGCGGTCTTTAGCCGTCGTCCTCTGCAAGGTCCATCGTCTCTTCGCTGACCTCTGCTTGCTTTGCGGAGCCGGCTTTTGCAGGACGCAGCATGAGCGACTCCACTAGTCTTTTGGCAAAGCCCTTGGACCCCTTGTTCTTCACGTAGATATAACCGAAGACCATGAAGGCCAGCGCTCCGATGAGATTGACGATCATGTCCTTCATGGTGTCGAGCCTACCGATGTCCAAGTAGCCGCCGTTGACGGTGATGTTGCCGTTTGCGGTGTGGATGGTGGTGGATATGATGTCGTTCACGTTGACGAGCTGCTGCGATTGCGTGGGATCAAGCGCCACCGAGTTGATGGAATTCACCAGAAAGTCTTTCTGCATGTCCTGCCCGAAGAACGAATCGCCCACGAACTCGATGATCTCCCAGCAAGCTCCCACCGTCATGGCGAAGCAGAACGACGTGAGCGCCATGTAGCCGGCTGAGAGCTTCACCGGATGGTTGCTGCTGTTCAGAAGGTAGGCCATGGAGAAGCCCACGGCGCAGGCAAGGAATCCGTTGATGGTGTGCAGGATGGTGTCCCAGAAGGGCAGGGAAACGTAGAAGTGGTCCACTTCGCCCAAGATCTGGGCTGCGAAGATGAACGCGTAGATGATGGCCTCGAACACCGGCGGAATGTCGATGTGGAAGCTCCGCTCCACCAATCGGGGAACGTTGAGCAGCACGAGCGCCACCAGGCAGGCGAAGAAGTTCTCGTAATGGGCGGTCATGATCTGGCGCACCAAGCACAGCGCCGCAAGCGACCACAGCACGATGTAGAACGTGGCCACCTTGCGCGAAGTGTCAAGGCGTTCGATCTGCCTCTCCCAGAAGCCTGGTTTCGATGGCTTTGGCGATTTGCGCGAATGCGGTTTCGGCCTTGACCCGGTTTCGCCGCCCGTACGTGATGTGCGTTTACTCATAATTGCTCCATCGTCGCTCGTCTTCCCAAGATGAACACATGGAATACTACACTGACCTTCACTTGTGGATGGACGCGGTTGCGAAATTACATCTGACAGGCGGCAAAGGAACAGGCCGTGTCTCCTTTTGTCATGCTGTCTATTCCCAGCCCGCCTGAAGCTCGGGCGGCGCGAGGACCAATATGCGAGAGTGCTGTCAGATGCGGTCGGCCAGCGCGTGGACCGGCCGGTGCAAGTGCCAGTCCGGGTTGTGCGCCATCGCATAATCCTGTCAACATTCCCGAGTTGGCATTCATGCTATGTGGATGTTGCTTGGGTAGGGTAATATGTGTCTGACGGCAATTCGTTGGAGGGCACGTGACGCAGCAGACGAACATTGCGGACCAGATTGGCGCAGCCGTACAGGACGCCTTGGACCACCAGGACTTTAGCAAGATTCAGGATATGGTGTGGCAAGGCCTGGGGACAGCGGCCAAGGGCATCGGTGACGGCATCTCGACGGCCGCGAACACTACGCGGCAGATGTATGAGGATTACCAACGCGGCCAGGCGGAGCGCCAACGTTTCGAAGAACAGCAGCGCGAGCTGGCACGGGTGTCGTCGACGCGGTATGCCGACGTGCAGGGCACCAGGTTTGGCGGCTTTGCCATGGCCATCGTGGGCGGCTTGGCCGCCGTCGGTTTGGGCATCGTCTCCATTGGCACCCTCGTAGTCTCACTCGTCACCTCGGCGGCATCGGTCGGCATATCCTGTGCGGTGGCGGCTGCCGGAGCGGCTGCGTTCGCCGGTATGACTGTCGCAGGCGTTAAACGCGTGGGCCTGACGTCCCGCTTTGCCAAATACCGCAATAATATCGGCACAGCAGAGAGGTATCCCATCGGTGAGCTCGCCCGCCGTACTGGCAAGAACTCGAAAGCGGTGAAGAAGGACCTCAACACTATGGTTGACAAGGGGATGTTCCTGCAGGGGCACGTGGATGAGAAGACGGAAACGCTGTTCCTCACCGATGCGTCCTACAACGCGTTCGAACGGGACAAGCAGCAGGCTGCCGAGCGGCAATATCGCGAACAGCTCCGGCAGCAGGCCGCGCGCCAACGCTCGCATGCGCGGGCCATCACCGAGGATGAGAAGAAGACGCTGGCCGAAGGGCGAGGACTGTTGCGCGACATCGACGTCCGCCGCCCCGACGTGGGTTCTGCCAAGGTCGCGGCCCAAGCCCAACAAATCTGCGCGATGGTGGGCACCATCTTCAACCGCGCCGAGCAGGACCCGGACACCATCTCCAAGCTGCAGCAGACAGTGGACTACTACCTGCCGTTGACCATCAAACTACTGGACACCTACACCGAGCTTGCCGCACAGCCGCTGCAGAGCGAGAGCATCACCGCCTCGCGCACCGAGATTGAGAATACACTGGATACGCTGATCCGCGCTTTCGCCAAATTGCACGACTCGCTGTTCAGGGATATCACCTGGGACATCTCTACCGATATCTCGGTGCTGAATACTGTGCTGGCGCAGGACGGACTTGTCGACGACCCATTTGAGAAGAAAGCAGGAGGATCACATGAGTGACGCCATCAAACTGACCTTTGGTGCCGAAGACCCCGATGACAATGCCGGCTCGAACGGCGTGGTAGGAGCTAACGGCGCTGCCGGAGCTGCCGGGGGCGACAGCATGAGCGGGTTCGCCACCGACGTGGACTATGTCATCGCCGGTAAGTCTGGCTCGATAACCCCCGCGTCCAACGACGCCATAACCGCTTCCGACGAAGCCATCCTGACGCCCGAGGAGCGCGCGCAGGTGGACGCATTCTCCAAGCAGATCGACGTGCATAGCACCAACGCCATCCTCCAATACGGGTCAGGTGCGCAGAAGAAGATGGCGGATTTCTCGGAGTCGGCGCTGAGCAGCGTGCGAACGCAGGACCTGGGAGAAGTGGGCGAGCTGCTCACCGGCGTGGTCACCGAGCTGCGGAGCTTCGACGTCGAGGACCAGAAGGGCATCAAGGGCCTGTTCAAACGCGGTGCCAACAAGGTGGAAGGCCTGCGCGCGAAGTACGACAAGGTGGAAGGCAACGTCGACAAGACGGTCAAGGTGCTGCAGACCCATCAGATGAAGCTGATGAAAGACTCGGCGATGTTGGACAAGCTGTACGACCTGAACCTTGAGTACTACAAGGAGCTCACGATGTACATCCTGGCCGGCAAGAAGCGCCTCCGGGAGATTCGCGAGGGCGAGCTGGCCCAGCTGGTGGCCAAGGCGCGGGAGTCCGGCCGAACCGAGGATGCGCAGGCGGCGCAGGACCTGGAGTCCAAGTG
>JBMNUL010000028.1:0-21582 GCA_050946255.1 Coriobacteriales bacterium
CGACTCTTATCATGAAGAATTCCGAGAGGTTGCTCTGGTATATTGCCACGAACTTCAGACGCTCGAACAACGGCGTCGAGGTGTCTTCTCCCATTTGGAGAACCCTCTTGTTGAAACTGAGCCATGAAAGTTCTCTGTTCTGCGTGTATTGCATCCTCAAAGCTCCTTGCTAAGCTTCCTTCGCTTTCTAGTTGAATACCATAATTTTTATATCGGTTGATGTTGAGAGTTGGCATTCATCCCGTTGGCATTCGTCTGAACGTGAAAATTGGAAATTTTGGCATCGCCTACTTCTTCTTGGAGTTGGATGTTGACTTCGAACTTGCGTTGGAGTTCTTGGAGTCAGAGCCGTTGTTCTTTGAGCAGGAACTGGAGCTCTTCGATACTTTCGATTTGCTGTTTGCCTTGTTCTTTGAATTGCCCTTGGACTTTCCGCCCGTGTCCCGTCCCAGCACCTTCTCGAGCAGATAGCCCTCGCGCACGCCGTGTTTGCTGATCTTCAAGGTTTCCGAGCCTGCGCGCGACATTATTGCCTCGAAGGCCAGCATTCCGGGTATGACGGTGTGAATTCGGTCGGGGCAGATTCTCAATATCGCGTGCATGGTCTCGCGATATTCACGGGAGAGGAGCTCGATTACCGAGTTCATCTGGTCGAGCTCCACGAATTCCGTGCGCTCCCGCCCGACGAACTCATCTACGAGTTTTGCAATGGCGCGGGCGCTGCCTCCCAGTCCTATGGCCTCTGGAAATCCCTTGTCGCCCAGGATGTCGAGTTTGGAGACCTGCGAATCGACAAATTTCCAAATCATCTCGGCTTCTCCACGCGTTGGGAGAATATCCGAGACGAACCTCAGATACAGGAAAAGGGATCCGAACGGAAGGCTTGCAGTCTGCGGATCCTTGTCGGGTTCGAGGACGGTTATTTCCGTGGAACCGCCTCCGATGTCGAGCACGATCCCACGGTCTCCTTCGATTTGCCCACTGCATCCAACATATCCCAGGCGGGCTTCTTCTTTGCCGGAGAGCACATCGACGTGCACCCCGGTTGCCGCTTCGATTCTGTTGCAGGCATCTTCGGTGTTGGCGATATTGCGAAGAACTGCAGTGGAGAACACCGAGACGCTGTCCACATCTAGGAGAGATATCCCATCGAGTTGCTTGGTCAGGACCTCGCAAGCACGCTCGATTCCGGCATCTGTGAGAACGCCTTCCTCCACGTATCCCACGAGCCCGGCCATGACCTTCTTGTTCAGGGCTATCTTGATGTCATCTCCCTCAACCTCGAAAATCACAAGTCTCACGGTGTTCGAGCCCATGTCAATGATTGCGTGCCTTTCGGGCATTGCGTTCGTCCTCCTAGTGCGAGCCGCCAAGTTCCACCTTCGCGCAGAACCTCGCTCAGTGTGCTATTGTCGGGTTGTCGCGCCCCATTAGCTCAGGGGATAGAGCGTCTGCCTCCGGAGCAGAAAGTCGTAGGTTCGAATCCTACATGGGGCGCCAATCACCCAGCTAATATCGCATACTAACAGAGGCCTGAAAGGTCTTAACAGTTGCTTTTGTCCTCATCCCGCGTTTGGGAATATTTTTTACAATTCCTTTACATTTTTACGCTTGTCGCTCTTCTCTGAGCACGTAATGCCCAATCAAAAGGAGGAGGGAACAAGACTCTCCGCGTGCCCTGCTATACGTAAGCATTGTCCGAACATTCCGATAGGCAAATTCCTTTCGCTATATCTTGGCTTTACGGCATAGCCCCCTTTGCTATGCCTTGACTTTTCGACAGGCTTCCTTCGTCACACCCTGGCTTTCCGACAAAATTGTTGTTTGATGTGGTAATCTATTAGACTAGGTCTAATAACATAGTTGTTCTAATAACTTTGCCTACTATGAGAGAGGGGAGTGGCCATGCCTTTAGACAATGGCATTATCGAACTCGTTGACAAGGGAATGGCAGGTGAAGGGCTCACAGAAGAGGAGACTGCCAGACTTCTCGAGGTCAACGCCTATTCAGCCGAGAGCGCCTACATCAGATGGGGCGCATGGATGCTTGCAAGGAAAGCCAGCAATGGAGTTGCGGAGGTCCATGCTCAGATTGGCATGGACGCCTCTTCGTGTCCCAAGAACTGCGAATTTTGCTCGTTTGCAGCTTGCAATGGACTTCGTCCGCCGAAGCTGGAGATGCCAAAGGACGAAGTCGTTGAGTATGCCAAGGCATTTGCAGAAGAGGGGGTCAACCTCGTATGCCTCATGGTCACCGCGAACTACGACTTCAACAAGTATCTGGAGATGGGCTCTGCGGTTCGAGAGGTCATCAATCCCGAGACGCCACTGATGGCAAATATCGACGACTTCAGCTACGAGCAGGCGGTGAAGCTCAAGGAGGCTGGCTTCGACGCAATCTACCACGTCGTGCACATGGGCGAGGGCAAGATCACGAACATCGACCCCAAGACCCGCCTTGAGACCATTGCAAATGCCAAGAAGGCTGGGCTTACGCTTTCTTCTTGCGTGGAGCCAATAGGCCCTGAACACGGGCCTGCCGAAGTGGCCAAGCGCATCAAGCAGATTCAGAAACTGGAGCCGCTCTCCTCTGGAATAGGCTTGCGGGTCCCTGTCTCAGGCTCGAAATTCGCCAATGATCCCCGAAGGGGAAAAATCGACTGGTCTTTCTACATGGCGGTGTTCCGCCTGTCCGTGGGCCTCACCCCAAAGCTCTGCGGGAACACGTACATGGCTGCTGACGGAGGCGCCAACTACGGGTGGGCCGAGGTTGGAACCAATCCGCGTGACGATACTCTGCGCACCGACAAGATCAAAGAGGGGATCGGTCAGGGAGTATATGAGGCGAAGTACGGATTCATGGTCTGCGGATGGGAGATCCTCGAGGGACCTTCGGAGGGATGGCGAATCTAGTTTTGTGACAGAATCGTCCTGCGTTTAGTGGAGAAGGATGGCGTTTTCGCGGATTGTGGTGACAGTGCCCGGCCATACGGCGCTTAATGAAACGCCGGGATGGCACTCAGCCAAATTCCCCATCTTCAGGAGAACCGTTTGAGTGGTGACCAGCTAATCGCCGCCTCGCCATTCGAAGGAACCAGGGCCTGTTCCCAACCAAACGTTCCCTCGTTTTCTAAAGATTGAATATGGCATTTATGTGCGGGGAGCTCGATTTCGAGCTCCCCGCACCTGTTTGCCCCGACTAGGCTATCCATTTTGCGCTCTTGCCCAGACAGCGGCTGAAATGCTCTGACAAAATGTATTATTATTAATTCAACTTTGTATTGTCAGAATCATGGGCGGCATGGCGCGGTTATCGGATCGCGTCGATGCCAACGGGCGGCTTCAATCGAGCCCCCTGCGTTCTTCCGAAAGCGGAGGTAATTCAAATGGCTCTTTATACTCCTGAGTACAAGCCCAATGGAGACGAGATAGCGGTTATCGAGACGAGCAAGGGCACGATAAAGATCCAGCTCGCCGGCAAGGATGCTCCAATTCACGTTGGAAACTTCGTTGAGCTTGCCAACAAGGGCTTCTACGACGGTCTCAAGTTTCACAGGTACGTTCCGGGATTCGTCATCCAGGGAGGCTGCCCCAACACCCGCAATCTCACGGCTGAGCAGCTGACCTCCAATAGGTACAGCGGACCACGTGCGGGAACCGGCGGACCTGGCTATAGCATCCACGAAGAGTTCAGCACCAATCCAAACAACCATCATCTCGACGGAACTCTCGCCATGGCAAGGGCCTCCGATCCCAATTCGGCAGGCTCTCAGTTCTACATCTGCCTCGGCGACCAGCCATTCCTCGACGACGGCTACACGGTTTTCGGTCAGACAATCGAGGGGCTCGATGTCGTCGGGCAGCTCAGGGTCGGAGACGATATCGTGTCGATCAAGATCGAGAACCAGGCCTAGCAGAATGGCACGTTGCGTCATCTCGTTCTGACAGGCGCCTGTGGGGGAAGCCTGTGAAATGCAGCACAAAAATCCATCACGAAGAGATAGGAAGACGGTTTGCTTAACAGAGAGCAGCTAGACAAGGCCAAGGCGGCATATGACTCCGGAGATTACTCCGAGGCCCTGCGTGGCTACTACACGTGCCTTAAAGAACAGCAGGGGTCTTTCGAACCGGGCGAGGCTGGACTCGTCTACCACATGCTCGGCAACTGCCTCGTCAAGATGCGCAGCTTCTCAGACGCTGCGGATGCCTATGAGAAAGCACTGCAGGACGCCGATTACGACAACCTGACTGCAGTTCATTCCAACTACGGCTTGGCTTTGAGCAGCCTGGGGGAGTACAAGAAGGCCATCGAGCAGTTCGAGATCGTGCTGAAGGACCCGTCCTACAGAACCCCGTACAAGACCTACAGCGGGTTGGGCAACGCCTATCTCAAGCTGGGAGACTTTGCTTCTGCAGGCACTGCCTTTAGAAACGCTGCAGTGGACGAGCGCAACCCTGCGCCTGTCAAGGCCCTCTTGAATCTGGGCGTCTGCTTCATGGGCCTGAACCGTCCGGGTGATGCAATCGAAACCTACAAGGCCATTTTCGAGTTCAACCCAGATCAGACCACGCTTGACAAGACCTACGCCAACATGGGGCAGGCCTATGTCGCCCTTGGCGAAATGGACAAGGCCGTCGAGTCTTTCCAAAAGGCTCTCGAAGATGGATCCTATCAGCTCTCTGAAGCTGCGTTCTCCGACTACATGAGGGCAACTACCCCGCAATCGACCTCCCATGACGATAGCGGAATCGACGCCATCGGGTCCGACACCTCGTTCGGGGCCTTTGCGCCTGGCGAGGAGACCGTGGATGCTTCGCATTTAAACGATGACACCACTCTGGGGGCAGGAATCCCATCAGCCGATGACACCGGATTCTTCACGCTCCCTGACGACTCCAACAGCGTCGACGAGTTCAAGTTGGCCATGGAAAAGGACAAGAAGAAGAGGAAACATGGCAAGAGGAAACTCGTCATCGTCCTGATAATCATTCTTGTGATACTTGCAATCGGAGCATTCTTTTATTGGAAGGGATATGGAATCCCAAGTCAGGAGGAGACCATCCAGAAGCTGTTCTCCGAGAATGCTGCAGGGCAAGATACATACGATTGCTGGATTACCACGACAAGCGATGAGGATACCCTCAAGATCGACAAGATCATGAACTCCGTGGCCGCTACCGACAACATCACAATCGATTATCTCGACAAGGGCGCGCGCACGTCCGACGCAATCGTCACCGCAACGCTCTCAGAGGGTGGCACGGTGCGCTATGAGATCTCGCTCTCCAGAGATTTCTCCAACTTCCTCGGGTGGTTTGGATGGAAGGTCAATGGAATAGACATCGTATTTGCCTCGACCCAGGATTCAAGTTCCACCACATCCACTTCGAGCACTTCGACAGATACGTCGACCAGCACATCTACCGATAGTTCGACCAGCACCTCCACAGACAGCTCCACCAGCACTGATTCGAGCTCCTCTAGCTCAACCGATAGCTCCACCAGCTCTGATGCTAGCTCCTCAACTTCTTCGGACAGCACTTCGAGCTAAATCGGAGAAAGCTCATAGCAGTCAATTGGGGCGGTGCTTGCCCGCTCAGGCATCGCCCCCTAATTCGATTGTCGTCCAACGTTTCGGCAACGCCCTGCATTTGGGCATTGTCCCTAATTTGAAAATAATGTGAGCGTTCGCCCAGATTTTGTGCTTCATCGGGTTGCGAGCGGCGTGGCAGATATTTAAATCAAGCCCTCGAAAAATTAAAATGTTCTGTGTGCTAAACTCTTTGGGCTAATATCCGGATATGCATAGATTTCGCGATAAATGCAGGAAAGATTTTACTGTGGTACCGAATGAATCCTGCTTGCTTTTCTGACCAACGCGAAATCTTTGAATTCTGGACGAGAGAAAAACGAAACGCAAACTGATGAAAATGAATTTACGACTCTTTGGGAGAAGTGGAAGCTGTGTCTTTTCTAGATGAGTTCTTCAACCAGTGGGGGAGCGAGATGGCGATTGACCTCGGAACCGCCAACACTCTCGTTGCCATCCCTGGAGAGGGCATAGTGCTCAACGAGCCGTCCGTTGTGGCTATCGACGCCAACACCAACAGGGTTCTGGCAGTGGGTTACGAGGCCCGCGAGATGATCGGGAGAAACCCTGGAAACATCATCGTCGAGAAGCCGCTTTCCGATGGTGTTATCGCTGACTATGACGTCACCGAGGCTATGCTCAGTTATTTCATAAACAAGGCAAACCCCCGCAGGCACATCTGGCAGCCAAAGCCCAGAATCGTGATCTGCATTCCTTGCGGAGTCACCTCCGTTGAGAAGAGGGCAGTTTTCGAGGCGACTATCCAAGCCGGCGCAAGGCAGGCATTCCTCTTGGAGGAGCCGATGGCGGCGGCGATTGGAGCCGGGCTCCCGGTGGACGAGCCAACGGGGTCCATGGTCGTTGACATTGGCGGAGGCACGACCGAGATTGCCGTCATCTCACTCGGCGGCATCGTGGCCTTCCGCTCTCTGCGCGTTGCGGGAAACGAGCTCGATGACGCGGTCATGAGGCACGTTCGCGATGTCTATGGCCTGCACATCGGGAACCGAACCGCAGAGGACATAAAGATAGCAATCGGGTCGGCCATGCCGATTTCAACAGGTGAGCTCGACATGGAGATTTCCGGAAGAGACATCACGACGAATCTCCCGAGATCCGAGATCGTGCAGTCCGAGGACATCCGCGACGGCATCCGCGCTCCCCTCCAGGAGATTGTCGTTGCCATCAAGGATGCTTTCAACGAGACCGACCCCGACCTGGCAGCCGACATCATTCGAAACGGCGTCCTCCTCACTGGAGGCGGTGCGCTGCTGAAAATGCTGGACAAGCTGCTCACGCAGGAGCTGGAGGTTCCGGTTTACGTCTCGGATACCGCTTTCTCCAACGTCGTCGAGGGGTGTGCCCGCGCACTTGAGAACCCCGACGCCTTGCGCAGGTCGTATACGCAGAAGTAAGCCCGCTCTTTATGGTGCAGCTAGGCACACAGAACTCCAATCGCCGGTCGTCTGCGACGGTTGCCCTCATCATCACAGTGGTGCTGTCGTTCGCATGCCTTGCCCTTTGGTCGGGTGAGGGAGACGGTGGATTTCTCCACTCCACGCGAAATGCCGTCGCGGCGATAACTTCTCCGCTCCAGCGCGTGGCGTCCTTCATCTCCGTTCCCTTCAATGCCATATCAGACAGTTCCACGAACGCTAGTGCCACCACGGAGGACCTTCTGACCCTTCAGCAGGAGAACGAGGATCTCACCGTGCAAAACGTTCAGCTCAACGACCTCAAGAGCGAGAATGCGGAGCTCAAGGAGCTTCTGGACCTCAAGAACTCCTACAGCGTCGAGACGACCGGTGCCACCGTAATCAGCAGGAGCACGGACTCCTGGAACCGCACGATCACGATAGACAAGGGCTCTGCGGATGGCATGGAGGTTGGAATGCCGGTGATGGATGCCAGCAACGGCCTGATCGGGCAAATCCAGAGCGTGTCTGCCACTAGCTCAGTCGTCTTGCTGTTAACCGATGAGAACAGCGGGGTTTCCGTGACGCTGCAGAACAGTGGTGAACAGGGAATCCTAACAGGGTCTGTGGACGGCTTGCTCTATCTGGAGTACATATCCACCTCAACTGGAGTGGAGGTGGGCGAGGCTGTCACGACATCTGGTCTTGGCGGCACGTTCCCCAAGGGTATCGTCGTGGGCAAGGTCTCCCGAGTGGATTCCGACAGCTCCGACACCTACCTCACCATCGTCGTGGAGCCGCTGGGAAGCATCGGCATCAGCGACTACGTGCTTGTGATAACCGGGGAAACGACCGAGCTCACCTATCCCACAACCAGTAGCTCGTCCTCTACCTCCGACAGCTCCAGCGAACAGTCCACCACGACAGACAGCTCTTCGACCTCGTCGAGCTCCACTGACACCACCACATCGAGCTCTTCCGATACAAGCTCGAGCTCTTCTAGCACCAGCACGTCTAGCAGCTCCACAACCACGGGAGACACGAGCGGAGGTGGGCAGTAACCATGCAGGTTTCCACATATGGGAGGAACTCCTCGGCACCTGTTCTAGGAGGCAACAACAGCGGTCCCTCCACGAAGTCGATAGTGATATCCGTCATCGTCGCCTTCCTCTTGCAGGCGATGCTCTCCCCGAATATCGCTATTGGTGGAATTTCCCCCAACTTCATGTTGCTGATCTTGATACCGATTTCCTGTGCGATCTCCCAGAGGGCCAGCACGGTGCTCGGGTTCTTCCTCGGACTCCTGTTCGACCTCCTCGGGTCGGGTCCGGTGGGGGCGATGGCCCTTGTACTCACAGTCACCGGCTTTGCTCTGGGCGGGATGTTCAAAACGTTGAAAATCGACGGGTTCGTGCTCTGGTTGATCGTGATGGCGGTCACGGTGCTCCTCGCGAACTTCGCATTCTGCATCGTCGTCTCGATTTCTGGGTACGAGACGGACTTCCTGGCATCGCTCGGCCTGAAGATGCTCCCCTGGACCCTTTACGACATCATCGTCGGAGCGATAGAGTGGCCTTTTATCAGGAAAATGGTCGGGGCGAACAGGGGCACATCTCTGGATTCCGGAATCATGCTCTGATGACGTCCTCTCGTGCAATCGGTTATTTGGAACTGGGAAGGCAAGCGTAGTTCGATCAATGCAGGCAACTATCTTCGCGATAATAATCTTCATAGTGGTGTTTGCCATTGTGGTGGTTGCTGCCGTCATGATCCGCAGGTACCTTTCCAACAGGAGCCCGTTGAAAGTCGACAGGCCGTTTACCAGGGCAGATGTTGGAAAGCACAGCAAAGCCTCCAAGATCCAGCCAGTCTCTGAGAAACCCCACAAGAGTGCCGATGATACCCAGAGATCCGTTTCCACCAGCCGCACCAGGATCTTCGGGATAATCACCGCTGTCGTCATGGGCGTGCTGGCAATAAAGGACTGGTCCCTTCAGATATTGGGAAATGAGGAGTACACGAGCCAGGCCGAGAACAACATGACGGCCACCTCCTCCATAGCAGCGAAAAGGGGCAGGATCCTAGATAGAAACGGCAAGGAGATGATCGTCAACAGGGCGTCCCGCACAGTTGTTGGCGATTCCACCGTAGTTGACAACGACAAGGTCGTGCACAGGCTTTCTCTAGTTCTGGGAATCCCAAAGCAGGCGATTCGCGCAAGGCTGAACGACGAGTCCACAGGTGCTCAGGGAGACCGTGCTATAGCGAGCGACGTTTCGATGAGGGCAATCTCCTTCATCGCAGAGAACCCCACGGTGTTCCCCGGGGTTTCCATCGAGACCCGCACCACCCGTTACTATCCATATGGCACGGTGGGTGCCCACCTCCTCGGCTATACCGGAACCATCTCGGAAGACGAGCTGAACAACCAACCCGAAGGGATGGACTACGAATCTGGGGATGTCGTGGGCAAAGCCGGTGCAGAGGCTGCGTTCGAGACTCTCCTCCAGGGCACGAAGGGAACGCGCACCTACAAGGTCAACTCCAATGGGGACAATCTGGGAGTCGTCAGCGAGGTCGATCCCGACGATGGCAACGACGTGAAGCTCACCGTGGACCTCGAAGTTCAGCAGGTCGCGGAGGAAGCCCTTCAAAGTGCCCTTACCAACGCACAGAGCGCTGGGCATTCAAATGCCACGAGGGGAGCGATTGTGGCAGTTGACGTCAACAACGGCGAGATTCTTGCTATGGCGAGCGCTCCAACCTACAATCCCAACGATTTCACCGGCGGAATTTCTAGCGAGCTGTGGGATTCTCTCAACAGCGAGGATTCGGGCTACCCTATGACCAACAGGGCTATTGCCGGCCAGTACCCCGCCGCTTCCACGTACAAGGCCTTCACTGGTTTGGCGGGGCTGCAGTATGGTCTGATCACCGCCACCACCGAGTATGCCTGCGGTGGAACGTGGACTGGTTTCGGCACCGACTACCCAAAGAAATGCTGGCAGACAGCTGGTCACGGATATCTCAACATCTACTACGCGATCGCGTATTCCTGTGATATCTATTTCTACGAGGTCGCAAAGGACTTCTACAACTACGAGGGCAATTCCGAGGCTCTGCAGGATTACCTCAAGTCCTGGGGATTCGGGTCGGATACCGGTGTGGACATCGCTGGGGAGCAGCCGGGGCGTGTCCCGACCCCAGAGTGGAAGGCCGAATACTATTGGGAGACCCCCGAGGACGCCCAATGGGTTCCAGGAGACCTTGCCAACATGGTCATCGGACAGGGAGATGTGCTGGTCACCCCCATCCAGATGGCCGTGAACTATGCAGGAATAGCAACTGGCACCATCTACAAGCCCCATCTCTTCTACGAGGCGTTGAACGGGGATGGCCAGGTCGTCATCTCGGCCAAGACCGAGAAGAGCGATTTCACCCCGGAGGCATCGGAGGAAAATCTCCAGATAATCAGAGATGCCCTGAGATTGGCGGTCACGCAAGGCGGCGTTTCCTCCGTGTGGGTCGGTTTCGACTATGACATGGCGGCCAAGTCTGGAACCGGCGAGGCTGGTGGCAACAGGGACGATTACGCGTGGTTCTGCGCATATGGGCCGTTCGACAGCCCGAAGTACGCATGCGCATGCGTCATAGAAGAGGGCGGCGGGGGAACTGCGATCGCAGGCCCACCAGTCAGGACGGTCATGGCGAAGCTCCTCGGCGTGAGCGATGATACGGAAGTTTCCGTGACCGAGACGGGAGAGCGCTGATATGACGGTAACACCGCAATTTCAACAGTCGGTTTCCAAGCCGCGGCGCCATTCCAGGTTTTCCCTGGGCAGGGTGAACAAGCCCTTCATGGGCACCTTGGCCGTGCTCGTGATATTCGGCCTGATCATCATTTGGGCAGTGACGCTGTCGAGCGAGGAATACTCTATCATGCGCCAGATCATGGGAGTCGGGATCGGCATCGTCCTCATGCTCATCATGTGGAAGATCGACTACTCGGTATTTGCCCCGGCGATGATACCGCTGCTCGTCATAGACGTGATACTCTTGCTATCACCGCATCTGCCGATAATTGGCTACTCGGCTGGCGGTGCAACCTCTTGGGTCAACATCGGAATCAGGTTCCAGCCCGGCGAGCTGGCCAAAGTGGTGACGATTCTGCTCATGGCCTCTATCGTCTCGAGATACCAGGGCCGAATCGATGACCCAAAAGAGTATATGAAGTGCCTGGGAGTTCTCCTGGTCCCGTTCCTCTGCATCATGACCCAGCCGGACCTCGGAACCGGACTCGTGTTCTTGGTGATTGGATTCACGATCCTCTTCATCGGAGGCGCCAACCGCAAGCTTCTGATAATAACGATTGTTGTGCTGATAGCGTTGATCGCACTCGTGTTCCTCATCGACCCGGTGCTGGACGACCTCTTTGGACAAGACGTCTTCCTCAAGGACTACCAGAAGAACAGGATCCTGGTGTTCCTCGACGACAGCATCGACCCCACCGGCGTGGGTTACAACCTGCAGCAGTCGAAGATCGCAATCGGCTCCGGCGGGCTGTTCGGAAAGGGAATCGGCAACGCAACCCAGTCTTCCCTCGGATTCCTGCCCGAAGCGGCCACGGACTTCGTGTTCTGCACGATAGCCGAACAGCTCGGGTTCGTCGGCGTGATGTTCTTGCTCGTGCTCTACTCGCTCCTGTTCTACTTCTCGATCAAGATGGCACAGCAGGTCACGAGCCTGTTCGGGAAGCTGATCATCATGGGAGTGTGCGGCATGTGGCTTTTCCAGGTGCTCGAGAACATCGGAATGTGCTGCGGTCTGATGCCCATCACGGGAATCCCCTTGCCGTTTATCAGCTACGGCTCGTCGTTCATGGTCTGCAACTTCCTCTGCGTCGGGCTGATCTGCTCGGTTTGGTCCAGAGAGAAGAGCCAGCCGAAATCTGTGGAGGGCTTCGACATCAAATAGCGCGTTTAAGCGGATTATAATAACCAGATGCAACTGTGGAGCTTCCGTTGCCGAGTTTGAGTGTGCGGGACTCCGATAAGAAAAACGGGAGGTCCAATATGGCTAACTTCAACGTAGATTCCATAGTCAACAAAGTCTTGAGCTTGGACGATCTCGATGACGACGACTCATTTCGCCAGATCCTCGTCAGCGTCGCGGTGGACGAGAGCATTTCCCCGGAGCTGATAGCCTACGCAAGGCGTGTCCTGCGTCCCAAGGGCGACCAGGCGAGAATCAACGTAGTCCCTTATTTCGAGGATGCCGTTCAAGTTTCAGAGGACTCCGACCTTCTGATCGTCCTCGCGAATGCATCTGATTGGACCGGTGCGGTCATGTCCTTCGCGAAAGCGGACAACGTCCCAGCTGTCGTCCTCACCGAGAACGTCGACGCCGTGGTGTCCAAGGCAAACGCAACCGGATTCAAGATTGACTACGAGAACATCATTTCCACCCAGTCTCTTTCCCTGGAGAAGGTCCCGGGCGGCAACATCATCGACAAATTCACTGGTGCGGGCGTCAACGTTATCCAAGCCGTGGTGGACACCGTGGGGAAGAACATCCCCAGAATGATCACCGGCAAGGAACTGCTTCAGGGAGATTTCGACATAGAGCTTCCCAAGTTGGGTTCCCAGCAGGCAGGATGTGAGGAGCTGTTCAACGAGCTTGGGAAATGGGTCATGACCAATTGCCCCACGATCAGCAATTCCTTCGCAGCGGCTTTCGATTTCGCAAAGCCCGCCAAGGTTGACAGCATTGCCAGGCGCACCGCCTTCGAGAATGGCGTCACTGGAGCCGTGTTCTTCATCCCAGGTGCAGACTTCCCGGTTATGACGACCAACCAGGTGAAGATGCTCGTGCAAATCGAGCGCTCGTTTGGAATCGGAATCGACAAGCAGACGATTCCCGAGGTCGTGGGAATCCTCGTCCTCGCGCTCGTCTCCAGGACCACGGCTCGGTCGCTGTGCAAGTCGTTCCCGATCATGAGCTGGTTCATCAAGACGGGAATCGGATACCTCGTCACGCTCGGGTTGGGGCGTGGGATCATCGCTTATTGCCGTGAAGGACGCGTGCTCCCAGTCGACGGAGTGGGGAAATTCTCCTTCTCAGCAGAGAAGAAGCCCGTGGGTGAATCGGTGTCGGTGAAAATCGATGCCTAAACGTTCCGGCTTGAGCGGTCGAGATGTTTGGGAGATGATGGAGCCGCTTCTCCTCAAGTGCGAGAAGCCCACGCGTTACATCGACAGCGAATTCGGAGCGGTTCACGACCCCGATTCGCCTTATAGGTTCACGCTCATCTACCCTGACACCTACGAGGTTGGCCTGCCCAACCAGGGACACGCCATCCTGTATCGAATAATCAACGCAATCGACGGCGCCTGTGCCGAGAGGTCGTATGTGCCCTGGCCCGACATGGCCTCGCTCATGCGGGAGCACGGCGTGCCGCTGTACTCGCTGGAATCCTTCGAACCGCTGGTCAACTCCGATGTGGTGGGGTTCACCCTTCAGCACGAGCTCTGCTACACGAACGTTCTGGAAGCCCTGGATCTCGCGGGGATTCCACTTCTCGCAGAAGAGCGCGGAAACGATTGCCCTCTGGTGGTTGCAGGCGGGCCCGTGGTCTACAACTGCGAGCCTGTGGCCGGGGTCTTCGATGCGGTGATGGTCGGCGAGGGCGAGCAGGTCATCGTCGAGTTCATAGAGACGCACCGCAAGCTCATCGAGAGTGGGGCCAGCCGTCAGGAGATTCTGGAGGCTCTGGCCAAAATCCCCGGAGTCTATGTTCCTTCCTTCTATGGGGGAGAGGGACCTGATGCCGCGCGTCCTCCGATGCACCCGGTCAATCCCAATGCCGTCCCGGTCGTGGAGAAACGGGTGCTCTCCGACTTCGATGAGATGTCTCCGCAGGTCATCCCAATAGTCCCGTTCGGTGAGCTCGTCCACGACAGGCTCTCGGTCGAGATTCTCAGGGGATGCTCGAGGGGATGCCGTTTTTGCCAGGCCGGAATGACATACCGGCCGGTGAGGGAACGCCCGGCAGATTCAGTTGTGGCTGCGGCGACATCCGGGTTGGAGGCCACCGGTTACGACGAGGTGTCCCTCACATCGCTCTCCACCACCGACCATTCCCAGATCGAGGAGATTCTCCGGAGGCTCGATTCCGCAGTGGATGGACGGGCCATTTCCGTCTCGATCCCATCTCAGCGCCTCGACGGCTTCGGGGTGCAGATGGCGCATCTCGCAGCTGGCAGCAAGAAGGGCGGGCTCACCTTCGCCCCTGAGGCCGGCACGCAGCGCATGCGCGACATCATCAACAAGAATGTAACCGAGGACGACCTCTTCGAGGCCATCTCCGCTGCCTTTGATGCGGGCTGGCGAAGGCTCAAGCTCTACTTCATGATAGGGCTCCCGTTCGAGACCGACGATGATGTTGTGGGCATAGTCGACCTCGCCAACCGCGCCTATGCGTTCGCGAAGGACTGCGTGCCCGACGACGAGCGTGGCAACGTGAGGCTCACGGTGTCCTGTGCCATCTTCGTTCCCAAACCACAGACCCCATTCCAATGGTGCGGGCAGGTGAGTGCAGAGGAGGCCCAGCGAAAGGTCGACCTGATGCTGGCTTCTCATCCTCACAAGGGCATCGACTTCAACTGGCACGACCCCGGCGCCTCGCTTGTGGAGGGGGCGTTCTCACGCGGTGGCAGGGAACTGCTGCCGGTGGTGGTGCGCGCTTGGGAAAAGGGCTGCAAGTTCGATGCCTGGAGCGAGTTCTTCTCCCCTGATCTGTGGGATGAAGCTGCCCGAGAGTGCGGAGTCGACCTGCAGGAGCTTGCAACCCGCGAGTACGGTATAGACGAACCGCTGCCCTGGGACCACATTTCGGCTGGAATCGACAAGAGGTTCTTAGTCAAGGAGCTGGAGCGGGCCCGCGAGGGCGTGACAACTCCCGACTGCACGTTCGGCAACTGCACTGGATGCGGAGTGTGCCAGAACCTCGACGTCGACATCGCTTTGGGAGGCAAACGTGGCTGACGAGAGATTCCGCCTCTGGATCCGCTACACCAAGGAAGGACGGCTCGCCTATCTCTCGCATCTGGAGGTGGCGAGGTGCCTCGAGCGCTGTATCCGCCGTGCGGGGTTGCCGTTCATGGTGAGCCAGGGATTTTCCCCTCACATGCGCACCTCTTTTGGATGGGCGCTCCCGGTTGGCGTGTCCAGCCAAGACGAATACGTGGAGGTCATGCTCTACGAATACGTCCCACCGCAGAAGGTCATCGAGTCTTTCGATGGGGTGCTCCCGATGGGGATGAGGATCCTCGACGCCTGGTATGTGAGCTCCAAGTCCAAATCCCTTGTGGACGAGTTCCCGTACTCGATCTACGAATGCAAGTTCTCCTGCGTCGATGCCGGAGTTTCCCCCAAGGAACTGGCCAAGCGCGTGGATGAGGCACTGAGCAAGCTCCTAGAGCAGGGCCAGTTAACCGTGCACCGCAAGAAGAAGGACAAGGTCGTCAAATTCGAGGGACTGCTCTGCTATCGTCCAGTGCTCGTCATTGGCGATGACTCCCGTGTGGAGATGACCATGACGACGTTCACCGAGGGCAAGGGGGCTCTCCGCCCCGACCTCTTCTGCGCAGAGCTTCTGAAGTTCGATGCGGGCATCGTCCTGAACTCCATCTGCAGGGTTCAGCAACGGAGAGGGTGAGCCTTTCTGGGGGTTTACCGAAGCGGAGGGGTGGAGCTACTCAATTGATGGTAGACTCCAAAAGCGTGAAGCTATACCCAAATCTGATACTGTACCCATGACCTGCGGTGGCGCCGATGTCTTTAAACTTTGCGCCCTGCGTCTTGCGAAGGAGTGAGCGTGGTGCTCTCAACTGAAGAACAGCTCAAGATCATCCAGAGCGGGGTCGATACGATCACCCCGTTGCCCGCCCTCAAGGAAAAGCTCGACAAGGGCATTCCCCTGAACATCAAGCAGGGTGTGGATCCAACTGCTCCAGACATCCATCTCGGCCATGCGGTTCCACTGAGGAAGCTGCGCCAGTTCCAGGATCTTGGGCATCACGTGATCTTGATCATCGGCGATGGCACCGCGATGATCGGAGACCCCTCCGGTCGGAGCGTAACCCGCCCACAGCTCACCCGCGACAAGATCATGGAGAATGCCGAGACCTACGCAAAGCAGGCCTTCAAGATCCTCGACCGCGACAAGACCGAGCTTCGCTACAACTCCGAATGGCTGCTCTCGCTCGACATGGAACATCTGCTGAGCCTCATGTCGAACTTCACCGTGGCCAGGATCTTGGAGCGCGATGACTTCGCGAACCGCTACAAGAACCAGCAGCCCATCGCGTTGCACGAGTTCCTCTACCCTGTGATGCAGGCCTACGACTCCGTTGTCGTCAAGGCCGACGTCGAGTGCGGTGGCACCGACCAGCTTTTCAACTTCCTCGCCGGCCGCGAGCTCATGGAGAAACTCGGCATGGAGCCTCAGGTATGCCTGACGCTCCCGCTGCTCGAGGGAACCGACGGCGTGCAGAAGATGTCGAAGAGCTATGGCAACTACATCGGCGTCGACGATGCCCCGGACGACATGTTCGGAAAGGTCATGTCGATTCCAGACGACCTCATGATCAAGTACTACCGCCTTGCATCCACCGAGAGCGTCGACAACATCGAGAAGATCGAGGCGGGTCTTGCGAGCGGCGAGCTGCATCCCAACAAGGTGAAGAGGGCGCTGGCCCGAAACATCGTCGCCGCCTACCACGGTGAGGAGGCCGCGGAGGCTGCAGAGGCGGCTTTCGACAAGGTGTTCAAGTCCCACGAGATTCCCGACGACGTTCCGGAGGTTGCCGTCGAGCTCAAGCTCAACGACCAGGGTCTCGTCTACCTGCCCGCGGTGCTCCACGAGCTGGGTCTGGTCCAGAGCGCTTCCGAGGGCCGCAGGCAAATTGACGGCGGCGGCGTGAAGGTCGATGGAAAGGCGCTTCCCGCCAAGAGCTACAACGTGGAGAAGTCGTCTATCGAGGGCGCGGTCTTGCAGGTCGGCAAGCGCAAGTACGCCAAGGTGGTCTCGAAGTAGAGCCCGCCGTGCGAGATGCGCGGGATGCCGGCATCAGGGCTGGGCATCCACCTCTGGGCAATGCTCCTGCCATGGGGTGCCCGCAGCGGTGGAGACCGGCCTCAGACGTGTGAGGGTGCCCATAACGGTGGAAGTCGACACCAGATGAAAAGCCGTCCTGCGCCCACACCGGGCATTGGCTCCTCCCGACCACAAAATGCGCGGTCGGGGCTGAGATGCGTGCCTTTCGCCCTACGTGCGGTCGGATGCTGGGATTAAGTGGTAACATTTATCGTCCAAGCGTTTGACGATGCAAGTCGTCGCTGATAAGATACTCGTTCGTGTCTACGATTTCAGAGTTTGAAGGGTTAACTACTATGTATGCTGTGATAAAGACTGGCGGCAAGCAGTACAAGGTCTCCGAGGGAGATGTTATCGACATCGAGAAGCTCAACGCCGAGGTTGGCGATACCGTGGACTTCGATGTCCTGTTCATCTGCGATGGGTCGAAGATCCTGATCAAGGAAGACGAGCTTGCCAACGCCAAGGTTACCGGAGAGGTTCTCGAGCAGTTCAAGGGCAAGAAGCAGATCGTCTTCAAGTTCAAGAAGCGCAAGAACTACAAGAGGCTCAAGGGTCATCGTCAGCAGCTGACCAAGGTCAAGATCACGAGCCTGTCCGCCTAGAGCGAAACGGCACGTTCACAAGAGAAGGCAGGGATAGAAAATGGCACATAAAAAGGGACTTGGATCCTCGCGCAATGGTCGCGATTCCGCTGCGAAGCGTCTCGGTGTGAAGCGTTTCGCCGGTGAGCAGGTTACCACCGGAACCATCTTGGTGCGCCAGCGTGGCACCCACTTCCATCCAGGAGAGAATGTTGGCCGCGGCAGGGACGACACCCTCTTCGCACTCGTTGATGGAAAGGTCGACTTCACCCATGGCAAGAAGCGCATGGTGCACGTTCGACCGAACGAGGACTAGTCGCTAGGCTACGCCCTCTCTTTTAGATGCCATCGAAGAGCCCCGGCCTGGCTGCTTGCAGTTGAGGCGGGGCTCTTCTGTTGTTCGAATCAGAACTTGGCCTAGACAGGAGGGACCAAGTTGTTCATCGACCAATCGCATATCTATGTCAAAGGCGGAGACGGCGGAGCTGGCTGCATGTCGTTCCGTCGCGAGGCGCATGTGCCCAAAGGCGGTCCGGACGGCGGCGATGGAGGACGCGGTGGAAACGTCATCCTCGAGGCAGATCGTTCGGTTTCCTCCCTCATCGACTACAGGTTCAAGCATCATTTCAAGGCCGAGCGTGGAACCCACGGCAAGGGTTCGAAGATGGATGGCGCCGCAGGCCAGGACCTCATTTTGAAGGTGCCGCTCGGTACGATCGTGCGCGAGTACGATGACGAGAAGAAGGAAGCTGGCGACCTGATAGCCGACCTCACTGTCCATGGAGAGCAGATTATCGTCGCCGAGGGTGGCCACGGAGGACTTGGTAACACCCACTTCGTCACGCCGACCCGCCGGGCCCCGGCGTTTGCCGAGCTGGGCGAGCCCGCAGAGGAGCGCTGGATCGAGCTGGAGATGAAGCTCATGGCAGATGCCGCTCTCGTGGGCATGCCAAGTGCTGGCAAATCATCCATCATCTCGAGGATAAGCGCTGCGAGACCAAAGATTGCCGATTATCCCTTCACTACCCTGGTCCCCAACCTGGGGATGGTCCGGTCCGACGATTACAGCTTCGTGGTGGCCGACGTTCCGGGGCTGATCGAGGGAGCAGCAGAGGGCAAGGGGCTCGGCCATGAGTTCTTGCGCCACATCGAGCGCACGGCTTTGATCATCCACGTTGTGGACATGACAGGCTCCTATGAGGGGCGAGATCCAGTGAACGACTACGAGGTGATCAACCGCGAGCTGGCGCTCTATGCATCCGAGCTCGCTGACCGTCCGCAAATCGTCGTTGCCAACAAGATCGATGTGCCGGGCCACGAGGACGATATCCGCCGGCTGGAGGAGAGGGTCCGCCAAGATGCAATTGACGCTGCAGGTGGAGACGAGTTTGCCGACAGCGTTTCGGAGGCGAAAGTGTTTCGGGTCTCGGCGGTCACCGGCGAGGGCATCCCGAGCTTGGTATCCGCCGTCGCCCAGAAGGTGCATGAACTGCGCAGTTCCTCAAACGCAGGAGAGCAAGAGAGATACGACCAGATCTGGGAGCACAAGCGCAAGGCAAAAGACTCCGAGTTCAAGGTCATCAACCGCGGCGGAGGCGTTTACCGTGTGGTTGGCAAGGCCGTGGAGCGCGTCATCGTGCAGACCGAGTGGGACAATGACGAGGCCGTGGACTACATGCAGAGGCGACTCCGCAGGATGGGCGTCGATAAGGCGCTCCACGATGCAGGGGTCCGCACTGGCGATGAGATAAGGATTTTGGGAGCATCATTCACATATGATGGTTCCAGGTTCGAGGACGATGAAGGTGAGCTGTCGGAATCTGATTGGATTGGGGAATGAAAGAAGAATTTGACAATGGCCACGGAGGGAAGCTGCGCCGGGTTGTGGTGAAGATCGGCACCTCCACATTGGTCGATGAGAAGAAGAGGCTGAAGATCGGGTTTCTCTACGAAGTCGCTAGACAGGTAGATGAGCTCAGGAAGCACGACATCGACACCCTGATAGTGACCTCTGGCGCCATAGGGATCGGGGTCAGGCGTCTCCGTCTGAAGAAGAAGCCAGATGACGTTCCCACGCTCCAAGCTTGTGCTGCAATTGGGCAGGTGGAGCTGGCCAGTCGTTACGACGAGGCCTTCTACCACTACGGGATTCAGATGGCTCAGGTTCTTCTCACCAGATACGAAACCGGGGTCAGAGAATCATACCTTCATGCCAGGGATACCCTCGAGAAACTGCTCGAACTTCACATCGTCCCGTTGATCAACGAGAACGACACCGTGGCAGTCGACGAGATCCTCTTCGGCGATAACGACACTTTGGCGACGGTCGTGGCGACGATGATCAACGCCGACCTCGTGATTCTCCTCACCGACATCGATGGCCTCTACACTGCAGACCCCCGCAAGAGTGAGGACGCAGAGCTTTTGGAGAAGGTGGGGGACCTGACCGAAGATCTCTACAATGCAGCCGGTGGCTCCGGGAGCACCTTGGGCTCTGGCGGCATGATCACGAAGGTCAAGGCTGCTCGCGTGCTGATGTCTGCTGGGATTCCGATGGTGATCTGCCAGGGGAGCAGGCCAAATGTCATCCTAGATGTGGCGAGAGGGGAGAACATCGGCACCCTCTTCGATTCGAATGGCGGAAAGCACCATACCAACGCCAAGAAGCTCTGGATTGCCCTTGGCCGTCGTCCGGAAGGCGACGTCTTGATAGACGACGGCGCCGTGAAGGCGATAAGGGAGAAGGGGAGCTCGCTTCTTCCCGTGGGAGTCAAATCCATATCCGGAGAATTCGAGGCTGGCGACCCGGTCAACATCATGACCGTCGATGGCAAGCTCGTAGGGCGCGGCATCGTGCGAATGGGCCATGAGGACCTGGATTCAGTGAAAGGGATGAAATCCTCTGAAATCAAGGAGGACGAGAAGCTATCTCATCTCGGAAACCGGGTAGTTGTGCACCGCAACGAGATGGTCATATTCTGATCAGCTGCGCAAGGTTACAATCGATATTGGCGAAGGGCTCTGGCGGTGCAGTTTTGTGCAGCCAAGACGAGCTGAGACTTTTGCGGGCTAATGGCTGAGCCGCTTTCCTCAGTGTTGTGGGGTTTCGGCCAAGATGTGGCGGTGCTCCAGCTTGCTGGAGAGTGTTCGGATTTCCTAGAGAGGCGCGGAGTATGCTCATCTCTCCGAGGGTTGACCAAGTCATGAAAGCCTCCCAGAAGAGCATGAGGCTCGGGATCATGGGAGGAACTTTCGACCCGATACACTTCGGGCATCTGATCTGCGCCGAGCAGGCGAGGGAGCAGTTCGGGCTCGACTACGTCGTGTTCATGCCAACCGGGAACCCCGCTTTCAAAGTCGGACGCAAGGTCAGCAGCGCCGAAGACCGCTACAACATGGTAGTGATAGCAACCCGCAAGAATCCGAAGTTCGACGTCAGCCGCATGGAGGTCGACCGCGAGGGCGTCACCTACACCTACGATACCCTGCGCGAGTTCAACGAGAAGACCCCGCCCGGCACCGAGATCTACTTCATCACCGGGGCGGACGCTATCATCAGCGTTCTCAAGTGGAAGAACGCGCGGGAGATGCTCCAGATGGCCCACTTCATCGCTGCAACGCGGCCTGGCTACGATTATTCCGATGTCAGAGAGGAGATCGAGTCCGACCCTGAGATGGCGTCGAGAGTCTCGTTCTTCGAGGTACCTGGGCTGGCAATCTCCTCGACGGATCTTCGCCGCAGGGTATCGGAGGGCAAGTCGATCACCTACCTCACCCCGGTCTCGGTCGCAAAGTACATCAGATCGCACAGGCTATATGTTCCAAGCACAACAGAG
>JBMNUL010000029.1:0-21413 GCA_050946255.1 Coriobacteriales bacterium
TGGTGGCAGGTCCTTCGTCAGACGCGCGGCAGTCGCAGGATTTATCTCGATGATAGCGACGTTATGCCCGTTGTCGATCAGAGTAGTGGCGAGGTAGCTTCCGATTTTTCCTCCGCCGTTGATGATAATGTACATATTGCATCTCCGATATCAAAGTCGAGCTCGAGTCTTCGCAAACATCTCCACTTGACACGAAAACTCCAGCTAGTACATGAACTTCTTGAATGCGTCCACAAGATCGTTCCTGACGCAGGCGAGAACCGAATCTCCCTGGTAGAGGATGCTGTCCTTGGTTGGAATCGAGCTAGCGCTTCCGTCCCTACGCTCGAAGGCTATGATGCGGATGTCGTGGTCTCGTTCCAACTCGGCGACCTTCACGGTCTTCCTGCGTATCGATGTGAGATTGAGCGAGAACTTGAGAATCTCGAACTCACCGAATGTATCGATGTGGCTGCCATGTCCTGCGAGGACCTTCGAGAAAATCTCCTCGGCAACCAGGGACGTCCCGCAAACATAATCGATTCCAAGCTGCGAGTACGCGCTTTCCCTATCGGCATTGTGGAGCCTGGCAATCGTGTGCTTGACGCCGAAAAGCTTGCTCGAGACCTCAGCGACCATGAGGTTGGCGTTGTCGAGATTTGTGACAGCCGCAACAACGTCGGCTTCCTCGACACCAGCTTCCATCAGCACCTGCTCGTCATATCCAACACCGCTGAGCATCCTCCCGTTGAAGTTGCTGCCCATCTTGGCAAGCGCTCTCTGGTCCCTGTCGATTATCACGACATTGTGACCGTTGTCGGAGAAAAGTCTGGCAAGCCTGGAACCAACGCTTCCGCATCCAACGACGATAATGTTCATTCGCTTACCCCTGCGTCCAAGACCGGAAGCCCGTAGAAAACGAGCCTCCCATTACACGAGATAGATTATAGTAGCGCTCGGCAAAACGGAAAGTGCCGCCACATCAGACGGTTAGCCAAAGTCCACTCACGCTCCGCAAGAAACCATCTTTCAAAGAGCCCCGGACACGTACAGAAGCGCTTGATCCAAAGACTTGTGAATGCTGGGCCCTAGGTGCAAGTGCCCCGGAGTTCTTGACTGCCTGTCGAGTCGTTTTCCCTTCTGAACCTCTTGAAAGGACAAGCAAAAGGGCACAACCCAAACCGGACTGTGCCCATCACCTGCAAAAGTATCGTCATGCCCAAACAGTATCGTCACGCTATTTCTTTATGAAGAGGCTGAGCTTTCCCCCACAATCAGGACATGTCCCCTGGAGCATGGGACGCCCGTTTTTCGCAACCTTCTCCTTTGGATTGACGATCTCCTTCTTTGCCTTGCATTTAACACAATATGCCTGAGCCAACTTCAAACACCTCCACCTTGCATTATTGATGACTTTGGAATAGCAGCGACAACAGCGATCTCTGTGCATCAAGGATACTAGAAAAACATATTGCCAGTCGATATTTGACCCAAAAATGTAATATCCGTCCAATTTTGAATGGAATATTTGGCTTTAGACTTTTATACAATATGAAGCCACCCACCCGATGTGTAGAGAAATGTGAATCGGGTGGGTGACGAGAATTCCCGCTCGCTATCTAACTGGCGAGCACTATTTGAGCTTGCGATCGAAACTAACAGGCCTTGATGAACTCTATCATCAGCCTGAAGACATCGTCGAGATTCTTCTCGTCCACGATGTCCTCTATGTCGTCCGACCATTTCCATCCTGGAGTAACGCCGTTTTCGTCGACCGCGGTGATGGTAATTGCCCTAGCGCCCTTGTCGAGGGCGAAAGTTGCGTCCGTCGTGCGCCAGTTGAGATCCATTGGCTCGATGTCGACTCTTGCTGCTCGCGAGGCCTTGTGCATGATCTTCTGAAGCCTGGAATCGGTCCTCTTCTTCATGAACAACTCGGGCTCGGACGAAGTGAAGCGCAGGCTACCAGAGCCAATGCCCTCGAGATTGATGATCCTAGAATGCCTGAGGTCTCCAGACCTCGCCTTTAGCAAGCTCCTCATTCCGAAGTTGGCGGCATCGCTGGCGCCAAGAGCAACAAACCAGACTTCCTTGTTGAGAAGCTCGTCGCTCAAGGCCGCAATGGCGTCGCGGTTGCGCTCCTCGGAAGCCGCACCGTAGGCGCCGCCGTCCCAGTCGTCGTCATCGAAGTTGTCCCAGGAACCAATCTGCGCACCTTCATCGGTTGCGTTGTAATCGCTGTCGACTCCCAGCCACTCGCTCGGCGACGAGGTCTCTTCCTCTGCCCTCCTAGAAGACTTGCGCTTGCTCTTCTTCTTGTTCTTCCTGAAGGAGAAGCGCTTCTTCTTGGGCATGTCCAGGGATACGGAACCCATATAGGTTCCCTGATCGCTGTATTGGTCGTCATACCCAGAATCGTCGGCATCCTCGACGTACATGTTGTTGCCATCGTTGTACTGCTCCAGCATCTCTGCAGTAACAGGCTTCATGACCCCAGTTGCACCGAGGGGAGCGAAAGAACCAGTGAGGTTCTCGGGAGAATCGGAAACGTCATCGAATGAGTCGAGCGAATCCTCCTCTCTGTTGACCGAGGTGTCGAGGCCCTTTTGCTTCCTGTCCTTGCTGATCGAGAGGTCGGTCTCAGAGCTACCCACCACGGGGAGGTTCAGCAGGGAATCGTGCGGATTCTCTTCCCCTGCATCCACGGCGGGAACAGCTGCAGTAGCATCGGGATCCGGAACGTTGACCGCAGTGCGCCTATGCGAATTGCGATGCGATGAATACCTGCTCCCGGAGCTTTCGTCTGAAACGTTTCTCTTCGAAGGACGATGCCTTCCTCTTGAAGTCTCGTCCTCGGATTTGGGAACGGCGACGGCGGTTACATTGGGGTCGGCGATGCTGGCTTTCTCGATCTCGGGGATATTGCTGCGGTTGTCACCATTGGGATAGTTCATGCGGGAGTAGTCGATCATATCCGTCTGGGGCTCTTTCTCCATGGAGTCGTAAGTTCCATAGGACTGTCGATCTGCAGGATCTGACACGTACCTTCTGCGAGTCCTGGAATACTTGTAGGCTCCACTGGGCCAATCGGGATTATCAGACGGGTTCTTGAGGTCCTCGTGCTCCGGATTCCTCGGCTCATCCTCGTATTCCTTGGCAACGACGGGACGACCCACGGGCTCTGGCTCGGATTGAACAGTTTCGGAAATCTTCTGCTGGGCTTGCTGAACCTTTGCGTCCAATGAATCTGCAAAGCCCGCAACTGCCTTGTCGATTGGTTCTGGTGTATAGGCGATCGTCGAATCGGCGTCAGCCTCATTCGTGCCGGCACCTTCAACGGAAGGAACCATCGTGTCCACCGCACCAGATGCGGATGCCTGGCCCTCGGCTTGCACGGCATTGTCCGAAGAATCTGGCTCCTGCACGGGAGGTTGGGCGGCCACAACAGACGAAGCTGCTTCTTCAGCCTCCGCCTCAACAGTCTCCTGTTGGTCCTCGGAGAACAAAGAGGGTTCCTCGGACGGTGCAGCTGAAGCCTCGATTGGAGAGGTCTCGACAGGTTCCGCAGCAGGCTCGCTCGAAACTTCTTCTGCCCCAGCTGCCGCAGGAACTTCGGCCTCGGGCTCCTTCTCGCGTTCCTCCATCTCCTTGTATGCAGGCGCATCGGCGAAGCGGGATCTTAGCGTGGGAGTCTCCTCTGCCTGTTTGAACTCTCCACGGCTCTTCTCTTCCTCGACCTTTGCCCACCAGGAAGGAGCGGAGGACTTGCGAGCTGGCCTCGAGGTCTCGGCGCCAGACGCGGCAGCCTCGGCTGCTCTCACAGCGGCGCTGCTCTCGGAAGTGGCACGCTGTCCAGAATCCGGGATGTTGATAGGCTCGTAACGGGACTCTCTTGGAATGACCTTCGAGTTCCTCATGTTCGCCTGGTCGTACTGAACTGGGACGGAACGCTTACCGCTTTCCGCCTGATGAAGCTGAGCTTTCTCCGAAATGATTTCCTCAGCCGTTTGGACTGGAGCGGCAGCCTGCTCTTGAGCTGCAACGCCTGCCTGATCCCGATCCGGAGCGTTCTCTGCGGGAACAACATCTTGAACCGGAAGTTCGTCCTCCGCATTTGACGAAGGCTCTTGCGCTCGACTGCTCAGGTCAATGACATCCTGGGGAAACGGGCTGGCAACACGGGACTCTGACTCTCCCTTGTCGACGACACTCTTGATGTGCTCGATCTCGCGCTCGGTTTCCTCAGGAGAGACGGGAACCTTGACATCTGCAGTAACCATCTTCTCGGCCAGCGCATACATGACGGCCAAGCCGGAAGCATTGTTGTTAGAACCCTTGGGTGTCTTGAGAAATGCACCGAGAACCTGGTCGACGATTTGAATCAACGCGATGATTCCGGCGATGAGCCCGATCACGGCAAATATCGTCGAGACAATCTCGGGAAATGGGAGCATTGCGAGAATGGTACACACGGGAACGGCGATGTCGGCCCCGATGAGAACCTTGCGCACTATGGGGTAGAAACGTCTGATCGCGGGAATTTGGAAAAGCGAGGGTTTCTTCACATCATAGTGCGCGGTGATTACTATCTTCCCCCGTCTCGGAGAGTTCCCCAGACCTTCTGGAATGTACCTGGCAACCACATTCTGGCTGTCATACTTCGAGAACAGGGATCCCAGCGGATCGAGCTTGGTGTAGGAGATGTAGAGCATCACAAGCCCCACTATTCCAAGCACCAGGGCTAGAACCCGCATGCTCGGCGAGAAGACGCAGATCAGCGCGGCGATGAGCTCGAGAGCAAAGTAGATGCTTCTGCTGATTCTGAGATTTCCCGGACAGGTGAATCCGTCGATATCCGTTTGAAGGCCAAGTGAGTAAAGATCGTCAGCCAGAGTTTCGGAAGCAAGTTCCTCACCGCGGCTCCCGACATCCCTGGAAGGAAGGTCCATGGATAGATCGTGCACGCGGGACTTTATGTCACTCATACTTCCCCCTATGTATATTTTTCCGCAGAGCAGACTGCATTTAGTGGTGTAAGAAGCTCCACAAGTTTTATATTGTCTCACAGCTGGAAAGATTTGGCACATCATTGACCACTAAACCCCAGTAATCGTTGAAAATCTGTCCGTATCCTGCGGCCAGCGGGGTCAATTTTTCTGCTCCAGACCGGAAATTTCGCTCATTGCCCCTATTTTCACGCCGCATTATTCCTGATGCGAGCAATGAAATTGGCGCAACGGTTCAAAGGCATGCTAATTGCACTTTGCATGTCAGCCCAAATGCACGAACTATGCAGCAGGAGAAATGTCCCACGGCAGAGAAGACTCGCTGGAAGATGTGCAACTCGAATTGTCCAGCAGGAGAAGCGGCGCAACCGTCGAATGCTATCATTGACACATTGGCAAAGTGCTTATATGCGAGAGGTCATGAGCCCGCTATTGGAAGCGTTGGAGAGGGGGCTTCCACGCGCCTAACTGAGGGATTTCCCCTCCCCTTCGACAGCCAATGATGTCTCAATATCGAAACCAGAAAGTCGGGGGCGCGAGATGCCGGAGCACCCAGAAAGCAAAGACTACAAGGTCACGAAGGCCACACGCCTGTTCAATCTTCTCTTTTTCCTGAACGACAGGCCATCCGGGGCAACTGCGGAGCAAATACGCAGGGGTGTTTTCGGATACGAGTCATCCAAGTCAGATGAGGCATTCGAGCGAAAGTTCAGAAGAGATCGCCAAGACCTCGCCGATATGGGCTACACGATCGAGAGAAGCGAGGGCCCATCGGGTTTCGAGAACATCTACAAGCTCGACGTGAGGGATATCTTCCAAAGCGATATGCAGCTCGAGTACATGGAGATCGCCCTGCTCGAAGTCTGTGCCAGGAACGCGCTCGAGATAGACTCGTTCTTCATGAAGAACGAGCTGCGTTCTGCCATGGGAAAGCTGGCTCCGACCGTTGACCGTCTCCCCGAAACAGCGCGAAAGGCAAGCTCGGCCGAAGCAGAGGGAGCCAAATCGGAAAAGTCGAGGACAGGCGGAGGCGAAGCTTCCGAAGGCTCAACACCTGCAGATGGGAAGTCTATCGCAGAGGCCATTGATGCCGCAGTTGCAAACGATGCGATGCTGCAATTCGAATATCGTGATGCCGAGGGATTCTCCAGCACGAGGAGGGTCTACCCCATCAGCGCGTTCAACTACCTCGGCGACCCCTATCTTTTCGCCTTCGACGCTGACAGGGAGGACACGAGAACTTTCAAGCTGGAAAGGATCTTGAACACACCATCCCTCGAGAAGATGGACGAGGAAGTTGAGGGGGTCGCTAAATCGCATCTCGAAGACGACCCTGTTGTCCTTCCATTTCAAATTGGAGATGGAAAGTTCGATGCCAAGATCTACATCTCTGGGAAAAGGCATTACAACTTAGACAACCTAACGAAATCACAAGGCCAATTGCAGCGTCATGGCACTGGGTTTCTCTGGGAAGTCGATGCCGCCGACGTCAACAGGCTGGCCTCATGGGTTGTTGCCAACGGCCCCGGAATTCTGATATTGGAACCAGAAGAGGTCGCAAGGGAGCTCGAAGAAGGACTCCAGAGCATAGTCGAGAACGGCGCGGACGGAGGCGAGCTGTGAAGAAATCGGAATTCGACCCCGGTGCGTCTTCCAAGAGGGGAAGGCGCAATGAGACCGAGCTCATGGAGAAATTCCTCTCTATAGTCCCATCTCTCGGCAAGGACACAAGATGTGTTTCTTACGACGAGCTGGCAGACAAGATGAGCTGCAGCCCAGATGATGCCAAGAGAATCGTCACCTACCTCCTCGACAGCGATGCCATCGCAGGAACGCTGAACTTCCGCAAAATGGACGCAAAGTTTGCAAGGAAGTGCCTGGGCGAGAAAAAGACCGCAGGCATTCCGGGTTTGAAGGACCTGACCAAAGATGGGGGGATATTCATCGACCCTGGTGGGTTGGGTATTCTGTCCGAACCGCAGAGACTCACCGTGGAGGAAAGCCAAGCGCTTATCGCAGCTCTCGAGCTGGCTCAGATAAGCCCGGAAAACCCAATCTACGATAAGCTGCGGCGTGGGGCAATGCCATCGGACGTCGAGGGCAAAATGGGAATACAGAGCTACATCGGTGTTGGAGCAGATTACGAGATGCTGGCAAAGCTCTCGCTTCTCTGCGTGCAGCACAGGCTGGCGAACATCATCTACGTCTCTTCGCACGACGCTGGGCGCATCGACCCAGACGAGATACCCATGAGGAAAATCGCACCATATGAGCTCTACATTTCCGAGGACAACGGCGAGATCTACCTTTCGGCGTACTGCTATACCCATAACGAGCCGAGAACTTTCAACTTCAACAGGATTATCCGGGTCGAAGAGCTCGCAGAACACTCTTCGAAAGAAGTCCAATCGGAAAATATTCGGAGGGACATGTTCTCGGACTCCCCCGACGAAGCACTTCTCTCAATGGACCCCTCGGTCAACCTGGATCCAAGGGTATGGATTGGAAGCGAGGTCCTGCAAGGGCAAGACGGGCGAAAGCAGGTGAAGGTCAAGCTTCACGATGACCTGACCTGGGTGTCGCGAAACATTGCCGCAAAGCTTGGCAAGGTGAGGGTGGAATACCCGGAGGAACTTGGGCGCGAAGTTGTGAAGAGCGCTCGGGAAGCGCTTGCCGACATCGAGTCTCTTCGCAAGGAAATCGATGACTGATTGAGGAGTCTGAAAAACAGCGGATTGGAAATCAAAAATGCGGCTGGTCGGTTACTTCCAGCCGCATTTTCATCAAATGGAAAGGGTTTACGAAAACCCCACAAAATCTCTACATCTGCATTATAAAAGCGTTTAGTCGATATTCACAATAGGTAATGTGTATAAATTTCCGCAAACGAGTAAATTTTTTAATAAAGTTGCGCTTCTCAGACTACAGGCCTTTCAAGAAAACTCGAAAATTTATCCGCATTTTCTCCAAACTATCTCGAATACTCCAGGCGTCGGCGAAAAGAAAACGGAAAGCGGAAAACCATAGCAAGCCTCTGCCAAAATCAATACGGTCTCGGACCGAGCAATCTCATAGCCTATGCCAAAATCAATACGTTCTCAGAACTGGCAATCTCATAACCTGTTCCAAAGTACAATACGGTCTCGGACCGAGCAGCCCCACAATATGCGTGAAATAACACTCAGGTCTCATAACCTGCGAAAAAAGTACTCAGGTCTCAGATCTCATAACCTGCGCTCTATGTCCTCGATGATTTCCCCAAACTCACTGACCAATGGATTCCTCTCATCCATGTAGTCTGGAATTTTATCCGCGATTATCGCCTTGATGTCATCGAAAGAGTAGCTCTTCTTTCCCGAGCGAACTTCCCGTGAAAACCTGCCTCTGTTCGCGATGATGTCCTTGAAGAACCTGTCCTTGCGCCTTTTGGGGACAATCCCAAAGCAGTCTTGCAACAGTTTGTCGGGAGCGTACATCTCTATGCAGTCGCGCTTGATCGCATAGTCGAGTTTCTCGGGGTTGGACTTGTAGTCCATATCCCCATCGCGGATGATTGCACACTTGAATCCGAGCTTCCTGAACTCCTCCACCAGAATGTCGACGTTGGAGCCTCCCCCCGGAAGTATTGGATACTTCTCGCCGATTCCAAGAAGCTCCGCTGCCTTCTTGTACCACGGCAGGTCATATTGGCCTTCCACGAAGATGAAGGTTGATGAAGTCCCAACGGAATCGCTGATGATCTTGGCGACATTCGCACCGGGCTTATCGCCAACCGCATAAATGGTAGACTCCGGGGACGAGATTACCATGTCGCCAATCTTTGTCGTGAGAAACACCTGGGAGAAGCTGTCCCAGAGCTTGGGAATCCAAGATGCGGAGCAATCGCGGAGCAGCGAATCTTCAACATCGTCTACCGCCAGAATGGTGTTCTGGAATTCCCTCGAGCAAATTGCCCTGACGATATCCTCCTGTGAAAGAGCCGCAACTGCTCCGGATACCTCTTTGCTGTAGCTTGCCCTAACTGCATCGGCAAGCTTGAAGTCGACTTGAGGGACGACCTGAACCGAGAACCCACCACCGATGTCAATCGGATCGGTGCGTGCTCCAGCCTCCTCCATCATCTCATCGAAGACAGATCCCACGGTTTCCCTTGCCTTTTCCATGGCGACGTCCGTTATCAAGGCTGAGGCTTTTGCCGTTGCCAGCTTGCCCGCAAGAACATCCGCTGGCATCCCAGTCGAAGGGATGTAGATATAGTTCACATGCTCCAATACGTCCCAATCTGCCTCGGAGCTCTCGGGCCTGCAGAAGCCTGTCCGAGCATCGTAGACCCTGCGGTAGTTCTGGCCGTTGATCCTGACGCCGATCTGCACATCAAGCGCCGGATCTATGGCGCAGGACGGGTCCATGCGATCTCGGTTGAAGAAGAAGTCGAGCGCCTCGAGAATCGAGGTCTTTCCAGAAGAGTTCTCGCCCACGAACACAGAGTTCTTGCCGAAGACCTTGAAAACTCCGCGCCGCCATGCCTTGAAGTTCCTGATGTATATCGACTGAATCAAGCTGTCTCCAAATCTATTCCGTCTCTTTCAACACGAGGGCCGCATGCCCTTCGCACGAACACGCTGGATAGCCGCCGGGCTTAAACCTGCAAGAAGCATCGGCTGGCACCGCCAGAACCTGCTGGACCGCAAATCCAATCGGATGCCGAAAGTGGAAAATCATACGTTCCCCAATCGAACATCGCCCAAATGCCTGCTCGCGACATTCGCAAGCTTGGCCAGCGTCCCCTTGGGCGTAGGTGGACGGTCGGTCATCTTGTAGCGCGGGAAGAACCGCGTGATGTGCAAGGTGATATCCGATCCCAACGAGGCCAGCCAGCTGGACTCCTCCTCCATCTGGCTCTCGGAATCGTTGAGCCCTGGGATAACCAAGGTCGTCACCTCCACATGCGATGACTTGGATGCGAGCTCGATTGCCCTCTTGACCGTGGAAAGCCCCTCTGGAGCACCAACCATGTCGTAGAAACTCTGGTCGTAGGCTTTGAGGTCGATGTTCCATGCGTCTATATAGGGCAGGAGCTTGGTGAGGTAGTCCTCGCAGATGTAGCCGTTGCTGACCACAACGTTGAGCATCCCTGCCTCATGGACGGCACGGCTGCTGTGAAGGAGGTAGTCGAAGCTGGTCGTCGGCTCGTTGTAGGTGAAGGCCACACCGATGTTGCCACGTGAGGAGAGGCCCTCGGCCATTGACACGAGCTCGTCTGGAAGGAGGATCCTGGCACCCGGAGTATGGACGCTCGCTCCCCTCACCATGGAGATGTCGCTGTTCTGGCAGAACGGGCAACGGAAGCTGCACCCGAATCCTCCAACCGAGAGAACCTTGCTGCCGGGGTGGAAGTTGGCAAGGGGCTTTTTCTCAATCGGGTCGAGGGCGACTGCGGAGACCAACCCGAAGTTGAAGTCTCCGATCTCGCCGTTTTCGCAGGTCCTTGCACCGCAGATTCCCAGACCTCCCTCGGGAATCTTGCAGTGATGCGGGCACACGCCGCATCGAGCCTCTGCGGTCACAGGTGCCTCACGACCTCGAAGCGCTCCATATCGAACTTGCCGTTGGGGTTGATCCCGGCTTTGCGGCAGGCAATCCTCACCTGCTCTTCGGGCGTGTCAACGCCTTCGAGGTCTGGGAGCAGGAGGCCGCGCTTGCCGTGGTGGGTGACGATGACCCCGTAGCGCTTGACATCGAGCTGGTCCATGGAATCGATTGGCTCCGCCTTGCCGAGCACGTCCACTGAGATGTCCAGGTAGTCGAGCTCTCTTGGCACAATCGGGCTGAACCTTGGGTCGCGCGAGCAGGCGCTGACCGCATTCTGCAAGATTTCGTCTGCCAGGTTCTTTCGCGTTGCGGAAATCGTTCCGATGCAACCCCTCAGGTCACCGTTCTCGTGGATGGACACGAACGCGCCGGACTGGGTGTTCAGGAGCTCGTCGGCAGCTGCTGGATCCTCTTTCAGAAGCTTGACCACCTCGGGGTCGTCGCTCGAGAGCCTGAGCCCGCCCTTCACGTAGTTCTCGACGGAGAGCCACGCCAATCTCACGAAGAGGTCCGAATCCTTCCTCTTCTCATCTGCGGCAGACCTGTGCTTGCGAATGTATTCCTCGCCGAAGTGCCTCGTTGGATCGTCGCCAACTACCTCGATGATCGCGGTGGCATATCCGACCCCGAATATCCCCTCGTAAGAGAGGAGCTTCGGCGAAACCGCCTTGCCGTCGAGCGAGCCGGCCATCTCGATGAACGACCTGTGACCGCACTCCCCCGCTTCCTCGCAGAAGTTCTCATCGAATTCAAGGAGGTCGCCGAAATTGCCGGTATCGATGTCATGGGTGATGCGCTCGTCGAACTTGGGACCTTCGGGATTGAAACCATAGGGCCCGTCCTCGCGAAGCCTGTGGGACAGGTCGCCGCTGGCTATCACGACGGTGCGGCGTTCCAGCTCCTCAGCCACCTTCCCGATATACGTACCGAACTCGTAGTGGTCGATCAGGGGCAACCCGGAGAGCGAGCAGCGGACCAGCTTGTAGTCTTTGTAGTACTTCTCAACGTAGTAGAGAGGGAGGATCGTGCCATGGTCGAGCTTGGGCTTGCGGTCTCCCTCGGTTCCAGCTGACAGCCCCGCCTCGGAAGCCTCTTCCGCCAGGCGCTTGACGAACTCGACGTCGTATTCCTTCTCTATAGAGACGTGCGGGCAACGGAACTGCCCCATGTCTCCCCTAGCGGACTTTCCGGGAGAGATGTGTATGTAATCGGAATACATGATCGCGTGCGGCGAGATGACGACGATGGTCTCGGGAGCCAGCTCGGCTACACGCTTCCCGACCTTGTTATAGCCCTCGATAGTGGCGGGAATCTCGCGCTCCTGGCCTCGGCCGACGTCGGGAATCGCAAGTGGTGGATGGGGAAGCACGAATGCTCCAACGATTGACATGATGCACCTCCGAACTTGGATACTTCACGTTCAATCAAGATGATAGCCCAAAAGGAGGGCATACCGGCCCAGGCCTGGGAGACTTTCAACAATATGGCCTGGCCAGGCGTGACACTTACTCTGCACGAGTCGGACGTGCCAGCAGCACTTCCGCCCATGCCGAGATCAGCACAACCTGACCAGGCCATCCCCTGCCGAGCTCGAATCCTGTTTGGGACCCAGCAGCACAATCAATCTATCAGTCTCTACTCAGATTCCCCGCAGCGCCTCTGCACATACGCGTAGAACTCGTCCACGTCCTCCTGAATCTTGGAGATCAGCTCTTCGTTCACCTCGGGCTTGAAAAGGTGGCGGAAGCGGCCCTGCGGACGCATGTACTCTTCAACTGGCACGACATCGGAGTCCCTGACTTCCTTCATCGACCATTTCCCATCCTCGACCTCGAAGAGCGGCCAGAACTTGGACTTGATGGCAAGTCTTGCAATCTGCACCGTCTGGTCTGAGGGAATTCTCCAGCCGCGGGGACACGGGGCAAGCACGTTGAGGAACGCCGGCCCGTCGACCGCGATTGCCTTCTCGGCCTTCTTGACGAGGTCATTCCAGTCGCCGATAGATGCCTGAGCGACATAGGGGATGTGATGTGCGGCGATGATACTCGTGAGGTCCTTGCGGGCTTCTTTCTTGCCGTCGAGCACCTTTCCAACCTCGGAAGTCGTTGCCCACGCACCCCTCGGGGTTGCGGATGAACGCTGGATTCCGGTGTTCATGTAGGCATTGTTGTCATAGCAGACATAGACCATGTCGTGTCCGCGCTCCATCGCACCGGACAGCGACTGCAGACCGATGTCGTAGGTTCCGCCGTCACCCCCGAACGTCACGAACTTGATCTTCTTGTCGGTGGGAATCTTGCCCTTTGCCTTCATTCCCTTGAAAGCGGCCTCGACGCCGGACATCGTGGCACCGGCATTCTCGAATGCGTTGTGGATGAACGGCACGTCCCATGAAGAGTAGGGATAGATCGTGGTGGAAACCTCGAGGCATCCCGTGGCGGATCCCACGACGAGGTCGGCATCTCCTGCACCCATCAAGACCTGGCGCACCGCAATTGATGCTCCGCAACCCGCACAGAGGCGATGTCCCGGCGCAAGTCGCTCAGGAAGAGCGCTCAGCTGTTTGATATTAGCCATCGTTTCCAAACCTCCTATCGGGTTCCCAAATACTTGATCGAGCTGTCGATCTTGCCGGCGGCCACGTCATCGAGGTCGTGGTAAACACCCTCGAGCATATCGAGCGTGATGTCGGTTCCGCCCAATCCGTACAGGTAGTTCTTCAGCGGAATCTGCAGCCCCGCGGAATAGAGGGCGGAGCAAACATCCTCGGCTAACGGGGCGAACTGCGCTCCCATGGCCTCGGTGCGGTCGAGCACCGCTATTGCCTTGACCCCAGAAAGGGCCTCGGCAACGTCCTTTGCCGGGAAGGGCCTGAACAGGCGAACCCTCACGACGCCGACCTTCTCGCCCTTGGCACGCAGCCTCTTCGCAACCGCACGGGCATTTCCTGCGCAGGAGCCGAGGATGACGATTGCCTTCTCGGCATCCTCCATTCCCCAAGTGTCAACGGTTTTGAAGGGACGCCCGCATACCTTCTCCCATTCGTCTCCGATCTCCTGGATCACCGGCTGAGCGGAATTCATCATCAAGCGCTGGGCCTGCTTGGCCTCGATGTACGGCTGGCTGTTGGCATACATCCCCATGCCAACTGGATTGTCGAGGTCGAGAAGTGCATGCTCGGGAGTCCTGCCCCCGACGAAGGCCTTGACGGACTCATCGTCCAGCAGCTCGCAGCGCTCCATAGCATGAGTTGTGACGAACCCGTCGAGCGAAGTGCAAACTGGATTCTGGATTCGCGGGTCCTCTGCAATGCGGAAGGCCATCAGCGAGTTGTCGTAAGCCTCCTGTGCGTTCTCGGCCATGAGAATGATCCAGCCGGAATCGCGAACACCCATGATGTCGCCGTGATCGGCCCCGATGTTGATTGGGGACGAAAGCGCACGGTTGGCGTTGGCGAGAACGATCGGGAGCCTCATGCCGGCTGCGATGTAGAGTTCCTCCCACATGAGCGCGAGCCCCTGCGAGGAAGTTGCAGTCGCCACTCTGGCTCCTGCAGCCGAGGCACCGATGCAGGCGGACATCGCAGAATGCTCGGACTCGGTTGGCACGAATTCAGTGCGGACATCACCGTCTGCCACGAACTTGGCGAATCCCTCGATAATCGTTGTCTGAGGGGTGATCGGGTAGGCCGCCACCACATCCGGCTCGGCCTGGCGGAACGCCTGGGACACCATGGCGTTGCCGGTACTAGAGAGAACTGTTACCTTAGGCATCCTTACCACCTTCCGCCTCTACCTCGTTGACCATCTTCAGCGCATCCTTTGGGCACTCGCCCACGCAGATTCCGCATCCCTTGCAGTGGTCGTAGTCGATTCCGGTCATCTTGCCGTCCTCCACGACAATCGAGGAGTCCGGGCAGCTGATCCAGCAGAACAGGCAGCTGATGCACTTGTCCTCATCCCAAACTGGACGGAAGGTTCTCCACCCTCCAGTGATGTAGTCAACGGAGTTTCCAGCCTCCAGTGCCACAAGTCCCTTGGGGAACTGCTCGGCTGTCCAGTTGTCGAAATTGGAGACATCCCACTTGGCCATTACAGCGACACCTCCTTGTAAGCACGGTCGACTGACTCTAGATTGTGGTCGATGACCTCCTGGGAGAATTTCTTCTTGAAAGACTCCACGAGGTTCTCCTTGAGCGCATCCACGGGAATTACCCCCGTGACCGAGGAAAGCGCGGCGCAAATCGGGGTGTTGGGGATATCGCGGCCGATGGTGTCTAGCGCGATTCCGGAAGCATCAACGACTGCGACCTTTACGGTGTCGGGTACTCCGAGTTCTTTTCGAATCTGGTCGGCGCTCTTGACCGTGTTGACGATCACAGTGCCATCGTCCTTCAAACCCTCCACCACATCGACGATTCTCAGAAGCGTGTCGTCGAGCACGACCACGGTGTCGGGGTTGATGATGTTGTTGTGAACCTCGATGGGCTCATCGCACACCCTGGTGAACGCCTTGATCGGCGCACCGGTGCGCTCGGGCCCGTATTCTGGCATCGCCTGCATGTATCGGCCCTGATAGAGCGCGGTCTCGGCCACGAGCTTCGCGGCGGTCACCGCACCCTGGCCGGCACGCGCGTGCCATCGTATCTCGACCAGTTGGGACATTGGACCTTCTCCTCTCGATGATGCTGACATGGAACGATTCCAAGCCAAAATCATTATATTTTTTCCTAGATACCGTGTCGTTTGAATCGCGCAATGGCTTTCCCAGATGGCAAGATTTATGTCGCTCCCAAACACTAGCGCGGCCAAAATTGACCCTTGGGCTCCAGCAAGGCAAGAAACCCGTTTGTCGCAAATCTGCGCATGCATCGTCACGTCAAACTCGATTCCGAAGTAAGCACAAGTCGGGCGGGTCAAATAGTATGATGTTTCCCGTAGGACAACTTGAGGCGACGTTACAAGTCAAACGTGGCCGCAGTTGCAGGCCTTGAAGAAGATAGGAATGCCGATGTACGAAAAATACTTCGCACGCTCTGGAGACGAGAATTTCCCGCAGGACCTACCCGGAGTGGCGAGCGGGAAGCGCCGCCCGATCCTCTACATGGATGCCAACCTTATCCCAGACACATCTTTCCTGTTCGAGTGCAGCTGGCTGATGTCACCATTCGACGAGATCGAGTTCACGGCAAATGACAACGACGCGATGGTCTTCATGTGCGGTCCCGACCGTGATGATCCGGAGAATCTCTATGGTGAGGTCGAGTTCACGATGGACAACGACGTGCACGACATCACCGAAACCTGCTCGATTTACATCCCTGCCGGTTGTGCCCACAAGCTCAAGGTGCTGAAAGTCGATAAGCCGATCATGTACTGCTACTGCGAGTTTGCTCCCCTCTCCACCCGCAAGCCGGCCGAGCCGAAAGCTCCAAAGGGAACCTATGCCAAGCATGTTATCTACCGCTACGAGCCCTCGAGTGGAATCATCCCCGAGGGACCGGAAGGTTTCCTGCAGCTCCTCATCTGGATGGCCGGCGACAAGGTCGAGGGAGCCCCGTATCTCGAACTCTGCCGCTTCATGACTGACAACCCGACCGGCCCCGAGCAGCACAAGCATCCCAAGGAGGAGTTCATCGGCTTCATCGGAACGGATCCGGAGCACCCAGAGGACCTTGGTGCAGAAGTCCACTTCTTCCTAGGAGGAGAGGATATAGCCACCACGAAGAGCACTGTCATCTACGTTCCCGGAAATGTCGCCCACAGCCCGATAATCGTGCCCGAGCTCCATCGCGAGATAATCCATTTCTCGGGTTCTCCCGCTTCCGAGTACATAAGAGAGGCAACCGACTGAGGACAGACGGCATCTTGCCTCAGGCTCTTTTAGACGAGTTTGAGACAACCGGGTAAGCTGCCTTATCAATACAAGAAGATTTCGGGCTCCTCCCCTGCGCGGGGAGGAGCCCGTACCATCATGAATTCCGTTTAATCTGGGCAACTCTTCCCCTATACGGGTAGGAGCCCGCTTAACTCAGATCTCGCGCCTTGCTTCTATCGCGCGTCCAAGCGTTATCTCGTCTGCATATTCCAGGTCACCGCCAACGGGAAGACCGCTTGCGAGCTTCGTTACCTTGACCCCGAGGGGCTTGATGAGCTTCGAAATGTAGATGGCGGTCGTCTCCCCTTCCACATTGGGGTTGGTGGCCATGATCACCTCGTTGACCTTGTCTCCCGAAAGCCTGTCGATGAGCTCCGATATATTGAGGTCGTCTGGGGCTATTCCGTCCATTGGAGAGATAGCCCCTCCCAAGACGTGGTAGAGCCCGTTGTACTCATGGGTGCGCTCGATTGCCGTGATGTCACGTGGTTCGCATACCACGCAGATTTTCCCGTCATCCCTGCGCGGGTCGCTGCAAATATCGCAGAGGTCGCCCTCAGCGTAATTGAAGCACTGCGGGCAGAAATGCACGGTCTTCTTGACGTTGACGATGGCATCGGCCAGCGACTGCGCGTTCTCATTGCTCCCATTGAGAAGCCAGAACACGATTCGCTGAGCCGACTTCGGGCCAATTCCGGGCAACTTCTCGAATTCGTCGAGCAGGTGCTGTATCGCCATCGATTGCTGCATGTGAGCCTTTCCTAACAACTGACGGCAAACCTAAATTCGCCGGCCTTCAATGATTCAACCTGAGTTTGGGGCAATTTCAAACAGAAGATTGAGACGTTCTCGAACAAACAGATGGTCTTGGACAATCGCAAGATTAAATGCAACTCTTCAATGCCCAAGCCAAATTACATGCCGGGGATTCTGAGGCCCCCGGTAATCGAATCCATTGTGGAAGACGTGGTCTCCTGCACATCGGAGAGGGCCTCGTTCACGGCGGCGACGATCATGTCCTGCAGAATCTCCACGTCGTCTGGGTCAACTGCCTCGGGATCGATCTCAATCGACTTCAGGTGCATCTCGCCTGTAACAACGGCTTTGACCACGCCGCCTCCAGCGGTTGCAGAGAATTCCCGCTCGGCAAGCTCTGCCTGCGCCTTCTCCATCTTGGCCTGCATCTCGCGGGCCTGCTTCATCATCCTGTTCATGTCCATTGCCATGTTGTTCTCCTTATCTGCCAGCCGTATTACCCCGATGCTCGTCAGAATGCAACAAACCGCAACGGGCGATCAGCCCGGCTTCTAATCTCCAGGATCTCTGAACACCACCCCATCGCCAAAGACGTCGCGAAACATCTCCTCGACTTCTGAATCCATTGGGATGGTCTTTGCGGGGGCAGGCTCGTCGTCTTCCTCGTTTTCATCTTGCTTGGCAGGTTCATCGTTTTCATGCTTGGCCGCCAGCTTGCTGTAGAAATCGTCGTCCTTCTCAGAGGACGGGAAATCATCATATGCCGAGAGGGGGACTTCCTCATGAAACGCCTCTTGCTCTGCGTCCGGCTCGTCCAAGGAGTCTGACTCGTCCTCATCGGATTCTGAATCTGAAGCGACGTTTGGCTCCGGTGCAGGTTCTGGCATCGGCTCTGGGGCCGCGCTAGAGGAAACCGCCTGCTCTGGCATTTGTGTCTCCGACTTGGGGGCAGGCTCGGCAGTCTGTTCAGGGCTCTGCTTCTCCGACGTGGCAGTGGGCTCAACATCACGTTCGGGGCTCTGAGTCCCCGAATTTGGGGCGGGCTCGGCAGCCTGCTCGGGCTGTTGCGTCTCCGAGCTTGGGACAGGCTCGACGGTCTGCTCTGGCTTCCGCATTTCCGACTTGGCGGCAGGCTCGGCGGTCTGCTCGGGCTTCCGCATTTCCGACTTGGCGGAAGTTGCAGGCTTCGCAACCCCACCGCCCCCGATCGATGGAGCACCAAGGGTGAATTCCACGCTGAGCTTTCGCCCGAACACCCTCTCTATCTCCTTCGAGAAATTTTCCCTCATCTCGGGATCGGAGAGTGTCTGCTGTGCAAAAGTCGCATCTTGTGGGAGCTCGACCAAGATCCGCTCGCCGGCAATGTCGCCATGTGGCACGGAACCGCCAAGAAGGCTCGGGATTATCGGGTGCTGCCTGCTAAGACCGTGTGCAACGTTGTCCCACATTCTCCGCAAGGTGGATGGGTCTCCGAGCATCTTGGAAAGCGCCTCGTCTGAGACTCTTGGCGCTTCTGCAGTAGAAGCATCGGCTGCGCCATGATCCAATGCCTTCCCGGAATTGTCCTCATCATCCCGTGGAACATTTGGAAAAGGCTCGTCTACTACCACTGGAACCCATGCATCTTCTTGGACTAACCCTGCAGAACTCGGTTCAGAGACGTTGCCGTAATCAACCGATGTTCCGGCTCCAACGGATGTTGCAAATCCCGCACCGGAAGCCATCGAAGCCTCTAGTGCATCGATTCTTCCAGCGAGAGACTCGAGGGTGAGGTCGGACTTGGGGTGCGCCATCTTGGTCAGCGCAATTTCAAGGGAGAGCCTGGCATCCACCGAAGACCTGAGTTCGGTTGAAAGGTCCCCGAGAATCATCAGTACAGAGGCCAGCCTGTCGGAGCTGCCGAATGCCCTGGCCTGAGATTCGAGCTTCGCGAAATCCTCATCGGAAACCCCCGGCAGTGCATCGCGATTGTGCACCAACGAGACCACATATAAATCCCTGATATAGGAGGTCAGCCCGTGCGCAACTTGGGCCACGTCGATCCCCGTGGCGGAGAACTGCTCGACCCAGGCAAAACAGCTCGCGACATCGCGAGCGGCAATGCTGTCGACGACCTCCGAGAGCGCGTATGTATCGACGTCTCCGAACATGTTCTGCGCCGACGCATACGCCACGTTGCCATTGCCGAAAACGGCAACCTGCTCCAACGCGGTGATAGCATCTCGCATCCCGCCGTTGGCCTGGTTGGCAATGAGCTCTATGGCCTCCGGCTCATACGTGAAGCCCTCGCCTTCGCAGATCTGCTCGAGACAAGTGCAAATCTGCTCGGTCGTGAGCCTGTGGAAATCGAATTTCTGGCAACGCGAGATGATCGTTGCAGGAACCTTCTGTGGATCGGTCGTGCAGAGCACGAAAACCACATGGTCGGGTGGCTCCTCCAAGGTCTTGAGAAGGGCGTTGAAAGCTGCACCCGAGAGCATGTGGACCTCGTCGATGATATAGACCTTGTACCTGCCGCGGGTTGGAGAGAATGCGACGCGGCCTATGATCTCCTCGCGCACGTTGTCCACACCAGTGCGCGATGCGGCGTCCAGCTCGTAAACATCCGGATGCTCGCCTTCGGCGATCAGCTTGCAATTCTCGCAAACCCCATCGGGATTTGCAGTGGGGGCCTTGTCGCAGAGGAGGGCCTTGGCAAGCAATCTCGCCGTGGTGGTCTTGCCCGTTCCCCTTGGCCCGCAGAAGAGATAGGCATGCGAAATCCTATCGCTTGCGAGCGCGTTCCTTAAAGTTTGTTCTATGTGCTCCTGCCCCACGACGTCGGAAAACGTCTGTGGCCTGTACTTCCTGTAAAGAGACTGGCTTGCCATATGCTACAGATCCTGCTCATTTAAGAATTGTCGTTCTTGTGCAGCGAATGCTTGATGTGCTCTCCGACGTACTCGCCTCCACCGGTGATCTCCGGAACGGCATCCACCTCGGCGCCTTCAACAGCAAGGACCGGCTTCTCGGAATTGGCGACCTCTTCTGCTGCCTCCCCAGAGGCATCCTCGGAATCGCCCTTCTTCTTGCCGAACTTCGCCTTGATGGCGCCTGCGATTGCGGGAATAAACGATATTACGATGATTCCCACGATGACGAGCTCGAAGTTTTTCTGCACAAACGGAATTCCCCCGAAGAAATACCCAAGCAAAACGAAGAGGGTGACCCAGGAGACTCCGCCTATCACATTGTAAGCCGTGAACTTGGGAAATGACATACGTCCAAATCCGGCACAGAACGGAGCGATGGTCCTGATGATTGGGAAGAACCTCGTGACAACGATTGCGAACATCCCGTATTTGTCGAAGAACTTCTGCGTCTTGACAAGGTTCTCCTCATTGAGGGCCTTTACCTTGCCAGACTTCATGATCACACCGCCGAGCCCTCTCCCAATCCAGTAGTTGGAAGTGTTGCCCAAGATTGCAGCGATGTACATGAGGATGAGCAGGGCCCAGATGTTGAGCCCGCCGCCGTCGGCAGCGAAGATTCCTGCGGTGAAGAGAAGAGAGTCTCCGGGCAGGAATGGCATGACCACGAGCCCGGTCTCGATGAAGATGATGGCGAAGAGCGGAATGTAGACCCAGATAGGACCAAGTGTAATTATCCAGTCGGCAATGAAGGCCCTGGGGTCTTGCAGCAAACTGATAAGAACATCCATTTATTTTCCCCGTCATATATAGAATAAGTGCGCCGAAAAGACCCGGACGCTCACCAGAGGCCACTTATGGCTGCTTCCTCCCGGACCTGACCAGGTTCGCGACATGATGCCGTCCGAGCCCATTCGACGCACTCATTGCCCCAAAATTGTGCCGCAAATAAAGCTAACCCATGTTGGGCTTTGCAACTTGGGAAATCAGTTAACGGCCAGCTCAAAAGACATGCTGGCCGTTATCTTCATAAAACAAACTTAATTATCAAACGGCGGTTCGAAGAGCTTCTGATTGCTCTCCACATCTGTAAGCTCGACCATTCCGGTGAGCACGTCAACATACTGATACGACTGGCGGGAGACCCTGCCCCGCTTTCCATGAACTTCTACGATGAACAGGGAAGGGTGAACCTGGGTGAGAATTCCCTCGCAATCAATGATTTTCGAGCGGCCCATGTTGGCCCTGACCCTGACTTGCTGACCTTCATACGATGCGATGGTCGAATGGATCG
>JBMNUL010000030.1:0-21326 GCA_050946255.1 Coriobacteriales bacterium
CCTCTAGATAGAAGACTTCGTTGTTACCGTCTCCGGCCTGATAGCGATCCTGCAGTCCCGGATAGGCATCGAGCATGTGCTTCTGGGGCTCGAGGCGCTCGTCAAGACGTGCCTTGGCGGTGACCCTCACCCAAGTTCCATCCATAAATCCACAGATCTCGATCTTTGGGTTGGCCTTCATCTGCTTGCTGACGTCCTTCACCTTGCCGGTCTGGATGTAGAGCTTGTCTTCAAATTTGTCGATCGTGCCGAAGACACGCACCCTGGGCTGGTCCCCATCGGCGGTGGCGAGATAGTATGCTCCGACCTTCTTGAGAAACTCGTAAACTTCGTCCATTTGAGATCCTTTCTGTTAGAAGAAATGCTGCAAATCCACAGAATCACATCAGGTGCTGTGTGAGCGAGGACATGACCTTGAACATCGGCAAGTTACTCACCCGCAAACGACCAACGGCTAAGATTCTATCATCCCGGCACCGAGCCTGATCGCCCTTGTGTTCAACTCTACGAACTTGGGTTTGACAGATTCGCGCATCGCTTCCTCGATCTGCTCTTCTGAAAACCCGAGAACACCCGAAGATGCCGCGGCTCCGAGCATCACGGTGTTGAGAGCCCTCGTCGTCCCAAGTTCCTCGCAGATATCCCTGGCATTGACTTCCAGGAATCCTGAGATTCTCCCGGTCTCCCCCATCTCGCGGAGCTCTTCCAAAATCTCTCGGGCGTCGTAAACCACTTCCTTTGGAGAGGACATCGTTGGTGACATCCCGATGTTAGCCGCGACAATGCAACCGCCTTCGGCGAGAAGCCCGATGGAACGCAGGGCCTCCCCAGGCTCGAAACCGAGGATGATATCCGCGCCGTGCGCCTCGACCATCGGCGAATACAGCGACTCGCCCTCATCTGCTATACGCAGATGGGTGACGACGCTGCCTCCCCTCTGGGCCATTCCAATGGTCTCTGCCGTCCTGGCCTCAAAACCGGCGTCTATTGCAGCTCTGGCGATGATATTCGATGCGAGAAGGATTCCCTGTCCGCCCACACCTGCCAAAATGATCTGTTTCACTTTGCCTCACCGACCTCGATTGCACCGAAGGGGCAAACGTATGTGCAGAGCCCGCATCCATTGCAAAGCGATCTGTCGATGACCACCTCATCGTCCAAAACGCTTATTGCCGGGCATCCGATCTCCTTGATGCATTTCCTGCACCGCGTGCACTTGTCTGGATTGATGGAAGAGCTCTTCCCAGTGCGGATGATCGCCGCACAAGGGGACTTGAATATGACGGCTGAGGTTCCGGGGGCGTCCACGACCTTGGTCACGGCGTCCATGGCCTCGTCGAGGTTGTTGGGGTCGCAGGTGATCACCGGCGAGACCCCAATCGCCTTGAGAATCGCCTCGATGGAAACGGGGTCGGTTCTCATCCCAGTGGGACGTTCCGACATCCTTATGCCGGTTCCGGGATGAGGCTGGTGCCCGGTCATCGCGGTCGTGGAGTTGTCGAGCACCATGACCTTCACGTCGTTGCCGTTGTACACGCTGTTGACCACGCCCGTTATACCCGAGGCGAAGAACGTGGAGTCCCCGATGAAGGCAAAGCTCACCGCATCGGGATCGGCGATCTTCATACCCTGGGCCATTGTTATCCCAGCTCCCATGCAGAGGCAGTTGTCCACCATGTCGAGAGGCATGGCGTTGCCAAGGGTGTAACAGCCGATATCTCCGGAAAAGTACGCCTTCCTACCGGAGCAAACTCTCTTGACCGCAAAAAAGGCACCCCTGTGGGGGCAACCAGAACAGAGCACTGGCGGTCTGGGAGGCAAGTTGTACTTGACGTCGTCGATACCCCCTTGGGAATCTGGGCCGGAAATGCAGTCCAGACCACAAGGACCCTGCAAGTAGGCGGCTAGCTCCTCCGCAATCGAGTCGACGCTGTTCTCACCCGCTGCCCTTGCGTATCCATCGTGCTTGCCGCTGACGTGGACATCGAAATGATATGAGCCGCATACGGCCGAAAGCCCGTCTTCGATCACAGGGTCGAGCTCCTCGAAGCAGATCGCATGGTCCAGCCCATCGAGGAATTCCACGGCAACACGCTCGGGGAACGGATATGGGGTCTCCACCTTGAGAAGCTTTACCGAGAGGCCCTCGCAGTAAATCCCAAAGTCTCGAGCGCGCTCGAGAACCTCCCTCACATATGCATAGCTGACTCCCCCGGCTGCGATTCCGACGGTCATCTGGGCAGCGGGCTCGTCGTTCTCGTCCCCTGGATCTCCGAAATCGAAAAGCTCGATCGTGTTCAAGCCGCTGTTGGAGTAATCCTCGGCAATCTTCGGGAGCCTTTCGAGAATCTCGTTGTGTGCCTCGAAAGCCCTCTTTGGGAAGATCACCCAGCGCGGGCTTCTCTCGAAGCCGTCGATTGCATGTGGCTCGTAGCCCTCTTTCACGTCCACGACTCCCCCGCCGTGGCTGACCCGTGTAGTCGACCTCACGATAACCGGGGTTCCGTACTTCTCGGACAGGTCGAAAGCGAAGGGCATGATCTGATATGCTTCCTGCGGGCTGGTGGGATCCAGCACTGGAACCTTCGAGAACGAGCCATATCTCCTGGTGTCCTGCTCGGTCTGAGAGGAAATCGGGCCTGGATCGTCTGCCACCAGGAGCACGACACCACCCTTGACCCCAACATAGCAGAGGCTCATGAGCGGGTCGGAGGCAACGTTGAGACCCATCTGTTTCATCGTGATCAACGACCTCGCGCCGCAATATGAAGCGCCAGCGGCAACCTCGAGCGCTGCCTTCTCGTTGGTCGACCACTCCACGTGGATCTTCTGATCGGGATTGTTCTTGGCCACGGTCTCGAGAACCTCGGTTGACGGGGTGCCTGGATAGCCACAGACGATGTTGACTCCCGAGGCGATTGCCCCCAGGCCAAAGGCCTCGTTTCCCATGAGCAGTTTTCTAGTCATAGTCCACCTGCAATTTCAAGTTGTTTCGCGAGCAAATGCTGCAAAGGCGAAGTCTTGCCTGGGCAACCAGGCCGCTAGAGCATGTACCTGCAATCTATTATCGTCTTTCCCTTGGCGTAGTCCTTGACGCTCTTGAACTGTTTCCAAGGCGTGGTTATCACGATGACGTCGCAGAGATTGCAGAGCTCCTTCGTTGAGAAGGCGTAAGAGATCTTCTGCCCGTAGACCATTGCGTGTTCCTCGTTCGCAATCGGATCGTACGCGCAGATATTCTCATAGCCCATTTCGATGAGCCTGTCGATGATCTTGGTAGATGACGAGTTGCGCACGTCGCTGGAACCTTCCTTGAAAGCGAGGCCCAGTATCCCGATCTTGGACTCCGGAGTGCACTTGGAGACGATCTCGTCGCAGATCTTCTTGGGCACGTCGTTGTTCACCTTGAGGACGTTCTCGAGAATCGGAACGTCGGCGCCATGCTCATTGGCAAGACGGATGAAGTCCTCGGTGTCCTTGGGAAGGGAGATTCCCCCGAACCCGCAGCCTGGGTAAACGTAGTCCTTCATGGTGTTGTCCGCCCAGCGGCCATCCATTTGAAGGATCTTGAACGCTTGGGCGATGTCGATTCCGCCAATAGACCTTGCGGCGTACGCCATCTCATTGGAATAGCTGACCATTGTAGCCAACAGCGTTGACGAGAGGTACCTGATGAACTCTGCCGTGGCATAGGAGACCGTCATGATCGGGACATTGAAACCCTCGTAGGTCTTGCGCATGATCTGCTCGTCTCGGTCGTTGCCCACGCCCACGACGATCCTTGCAGGGAAAGTGAAATCGTGCCAGCACTGTCCCTCTCTGATGAACTCGGGGTTGTACACGACACCGAGGTCCTTTCCGATCTCGATGCCCTCCTCCTCAAAGTATGGGAGAACGACGTTGTCCATGGTTCCGGGAGCCATCGGGGTTTTTATTGCAATCGTGTAGTAATCCTCGAAACCGGTGTCGACGATATCCGAGATCGCACGGAACATCTTCGAGTAGTCGAGCCCGTCTCCATTTTTCTCGGGACCGCCGACGCAGATGAAGAAGCAGTCTATCCCGTTGGGAACGTCGTCGATGTCGGTGAGAACGTGGAACCTCTTGTCGAGGTGCCTTTCAAGCGCTTCGTCGAGACCGGGCTCGAAATAGGGAATCTTCCCGTTGCGTATGAAGTCGGCGCGGAAGGTGTCGGTCTCGACCCCGTAGACCTCTGTGCCCTTCTCGGCAAACCCAAGAGCCACAGTGAGGCCGACGAATCCAAGACCGAGCACAGCTATCATACCCAACACTCCCGAAGATAATTCCAAGTCTGAAAATCCAGATATCGCGGAAAGTTCAGAACTTGTGCAAAATGCATGTTTACCTGCTGCAAGATTATAAAATTGAAAGGGAACAAACATGCTGTCCACTCTGCAAGTGGACTGGTTGTGCGCCTGTCTGCAACGTTCTTGAAAACCTACCTTTCCGAAGGGTAGACTGTTCAAGAATCAACCTTGTGATGTGACGAGAGAAAAGAGGGACAGAGATGACCGAGCTAAACGACGAGACCACCACTTCAACCAACAGCTCGGTGCAGGCATCCAAAGACGCGCTCGTGGACGACGAGCTGCTCTACGACCTCGCCGATCTTTTCAGAATATTCGCGGACACCACGAGGGTGAAGATCCTCTATGCGCTGACTGCGGGAGACCTCAAGGTCTCGGATCTGGCGGAGGTTGTGGGAGTTTCCCAATCGGCAATCTCGCATCAGCTGAGGACGCTCAAGGAGGCAAGGCTCGTAAAGTTCAAGAGAGACGGAAAGAACATCTACTACTCGCTGTGCGACGACCATGTGAACACAATCCTCGCAACGGGGATGAGCCACATCTGCGAATAGCCGCAGATGTGCTGAAGCTTTCATGTGATGAAGCTTTCAAGCTGTGACTGCACTTCCCGCCTCTGGCACGCGGGCCAAACTCCTGAATCCAACACAACGCCGCCATGCAGCGACCCCGCGTACCGCTAGCGACACTTTGATTTGGAAGCTACGACCTGATCTCTCCGCCAGTCGACTTCGCGACCTTGTCCATAACGTGTTCGTGGCGCTTTTCGACCTCTTCGCTGGTCAGCGTGCGCTCGGGATCTCTGTAGGTGAGCGAGAACGCCATAGATTTCTTGCCCTTGCCTAGCTTCTCCTCGTCCCGGTACACGTCGAACAGTCTCACGGACTCGAGCATCTTCCCACCAGCCGACTTGATTCGGTCTATCAGGTCCTGGCAGGTGACCTTGTCGTCTACGACGATGGCGAGGTCGACGGAAACTGCCGGGAACTGCGGAATCTCCTCGTAAGGACGGGCGAAGTTGGCAGACTCTATCAGAGCCTCGACAGAAAGCTCGAATGCGATGACCGGAGACTCTGCATCAAACGCTGCGCAAGTCTGCGGGTGCACGACTCCCAGCCAACCGAGCTCGCGCTTCCCTGCCATCACCTTGGCGGCTGCTCCAGGTTGGAGCCAAGGTGCATCTTCCGGGGCAATTGGCTTGAACTTGAGCTTCTGAATCGCCAGTTCGCGGGCGAGATTCTCGATGATTCCCTTGCCGTCGAAGAAGTCGATTGCGGTTGCGGGGTCGTTCCATCCGGGCTCGTTCCAAGACCCGCAAAGAACACAGGCCACATGGTCTGGCTCATTGGGCTGGGCCTCTCCCGGCTTTCCCTCGAACACCGACCCTATCTCGTAGAGCTGGATGTTGTTCACTCCCCTGCTGTGGTTGTAGGCCACGGAGCGGAGCAGACCGGGAAGGAGCGAGCGCCTCATGACGGTCATGTCGGAGCTGAGCGGGTTCATGATCACCACCGGCTCGCCCTTCACGCCGAGTTGCATGTTGGACCTCTCGACATCGTCCTCAGGGACGAAAGAGTAGGTAAGGGTCTCGTTCACTCCACAAGCACGCAAGGCCGCGCCAATCTGCTCGACGCGCTTCTGCACATCGTTGAGTCCACCGGCGACGCCTGCGCCAGACGGCAACGAATCCTCCACCCTGTCGGTTCCCCAAAGCCTGAGCACCTCTTCGTAGAGGTCGATCTCGCGGGTGAGGTCGGGCCGAAACGTTGGGGAGACCACGTCGAAGACATCGGGGTCGGAGGTCGCGGAAACATCGCATCCAAGTTTCGTGAGCGCTTCCACCATGAAATCGTTCTCTATGGGAGCGCCGATGAACTTGCGCAGCCTCTCCGCCCTGAGCTTGAGCTGCGGACGCTCGACGGGGCATGGGTAGGCATCGACTATGCCCTTGCAAACCGTTCCACCGGAGACCTCCGCCATGAGAGCGGCGGCGATGTCGGAGAACTCTGCACAGGTGGCACCGTCGACACCGCGCTCGTACCTGGCAGAAGCCTCGGAGAAGAGCTGGAGATTGCGGCTCGTGCGCGAGGTGGATCCAGACTGGAAAGTCGCTGACTCGAGCAGGATGTTGACCGTGTTGTCGTCGATCTCGCTGTCGAGTCCACCCATGACGCCTGCCAACGCGATCGGGGTTCCTGCCTCGGGCTTCCCGCTAGGGAACTTGCAAGTGGCATTGCCGTCGGCGATAACCGTCATATCATGCGTGAGAACACGGTCGGCGCCGTCAAGCGTCGTGAAAGGTTCACCGTCGAAACCGCACCTGACCTTGATGTGGGCCTTGCCGGAGGAATCCTTGGAGAGCTTGTCGAGGTCGAAAGCATGGAGAGGCTGTCCGAGCTCGAACATTATGTAGTTGGTGGCATCTACGATGTTGTTGATCGGCCTGGCACCTGCCGCGACGATTCTCTCGACCAGCCACTTGGGAGAAGGCCCGATCTTCGCGCCCTTGATGACCCTCGCAGTGTAGCGGGGGCATCTCTCTGGATCGTCGATCGAGACCTCCACCAGATCCGACACGTCTTCATCGGATTCCTTCAGGGCCGGAGCATCGAAATGGTAGTCGATGTCGTACATGGCTGCGACTTCCCTGGCCATTCCCAACATGGACATGCAATCGGGCCTGTTGGGCGTTATCTCGAGGTCGAGGACCGTGTCGCCGATGCCGAGAGCGTCGGAAACAGGAGTGCCGACCTTCGCGTCATCGGAGAGGACCATGATCCCCTCATGGTCGCTTGACACCCCGAGCTCCTTCCCGGAGCAGATCATTCCCATGGACATGACCCCGCGGAGCTTGGACTTCTTGATCTTGAAGTCGCCCGGGAGCACGGCCCCTATCATCGCGACGGGGACCTTCTGCCCGGCGGCGATATTCGGGGCTCCGCAGACAATTTGAAGGGGCTCCCCCTCCCCGACGTCCACGGTGGTCACGTGCATATGATCGGAATCTGGGTGAGGCTCGCAGGTGAGCACATGCCCGACAACCACCTTGTCGAGCTGCGCTCCGGTCTGCTCCACCGCTTCGACGCCGGTGCCGGTCATGTCGAGCTTGTTCGTGAAGGAACCGAGGTCAGATGCTTCCTCGGGAAGGTCTACCATGCTCTTCAGCCATTTAAGAGAAACCCTCATGTTTACTTAACCCCTCTAACCTCAATCGAAAAACGGGTCGGAATATTTCAAATCGGCGGGTCGGCCATCCAAACTATCACCCAGAATCGCCAGGTCGGGCATCCTGGATATTCGATGACGTCCCGCAGGAAAATCAGAACTGGCGCAGGAACCTCATGTCCCCCTCGAGAAGCATCCTGAGGTCTGACACATCATACTTGAGACATGCGATTCTCTCGGCTCCCATTCCAAACGCGAAACCCGAATACTCCTCGGGGTCGATGTCGACGAAGCCGAAGACGTTGGGGTCTACCATTCCACATCCGAGAATCTCGAGCCATCCAGTTCCCTTGCAGAACCTGCAGCCCTCGCCGTGGCAGATGCCGCAGCTGACATCCACTTCCACCGATGGCTCGGTGAACGGGAAGTAATGAGCACGGAAGCGGGTCCTCCGGTCCGGGCCGAACATCTTCTTGCAGAAGTAGTCGAGCGTTCCCTTCAGGTCCCCGAATGTGATTCCCTTGTCAACCACGAGGCCTTCCACCTGAGTGAACTGCGGAAGGTGCGAGGGATCGGGGACATCTTTCCTGTAGACCTTTCCAGGCGCGATCATGTAGATGGGGGGCTTGCTGTCCTCCATGGCGTGAATCTGGGTTCCGGAAGTCTGGGTGCGGAGGAGCACGTCGGACTCGCCCTTGACGTTGGTCTCCTTACCGGAGGCGTCGACGATGTAAAAAGAGTCCTGAAGGCCGCGAGATGGGTGATCTGGAGGAGTGTTGAGCGCCTCGAAGTTGTACCACTGGGTCTCGACCTCGGGACCGGACTCGACCACATATCCAAGTCCGATGAATATGTCGCAGATTTCCCTCTCCACGTTGGCGATGAGATGCCTTGTCCCGATTGGACGGGAACGCCCTGGCAGGGTGACGTCGATGGCTTCGGCGCTCATCTTGGCCTCGAGCTCCTGCTTTCCTATGACCTCAGTTCTCTCTTGAAGAGCCTGTTCGAGCGACTTGCGCGCAGCGTTGGCAGACTTCCCAACGTCGGCCCTCTGCTCTTTGGGAACCTCCGACATGGAGCGAAGGATTGCCGTGAGGCTCCCCTTCTTGCCAAGCAGCGAGACCCTGATAGACTCCAGCTCGTCAGAAGTCTGCGCGTTCTCAATCGACGCGAGGCCGCCTTTGCTTATCTCGTCAATCGTGTCTAGAACGGACATCTTTTCCTGCTCTCTATTGTTTATCTGGTCAATTTGTTCAAACGTACAAGTTATGATTATCGCAGATATACAGGAAGCAATCGCACCCAACTTGACAGACGTAGCCTCATCGCTTGCAATCGGGAAAACGATAGTGCTGGCGCGATCTTTAGATCTGGGTGCACATGAGAGGAGCCGTTGAGATATGGAAAAGGACCTTGTCCTATACACTATGCCGGGATGCCCATATTGCGCGAAGGTGAAGAGGTTCATGGCCGGGAGGGGAATCGAGCTCCCGGAAAAGAGCACGAGTGATCCAGAGGCCAGAGCAGAGCTGGAGAGAGTCGGTGGGAAGGTCCAGGCCCCATGCCTGTTCATCGATGGCAAGGCGATGTACGAATCCGACGACATCATCGCCTATCTCGACAAGGAGTTCCCCGCAAGCTAAATTGTTCTGCTCAACCGGAAAAATGAGCAAATAAAACCGGGCGCCGTTTCCGACGCCCGGTGCTTTCCCCAGCGACTCTCACAGTAGCCGCTCTCTCCTTTTTCCCAAGAGAACAACTCTCTACTGCTAACTTACACTCTTGAAAAAAAATTTCATCACTTTGAATTATTCTATTTTGAGAATGATTATCCATGCAAAATGCGGATTGATACGTTTTCCCCGGTAATCCGGCATTTTTCATTATCTCGCACGAAGAAGAAGTATAAAATTGTCATTTATTCAAGATTGAAAATAAATATTTTTGAAAATTGACACCGTTTCTTGAAGTCTAAGACCATAGACTTGCTCAAATGCATCTATAATGAGAATTGGATTCCTGAGAAGCAAAGTTTTGGAGTCCCTACTTTCGATAATTCGAAAAACATCTTTTTATATTGAGGAGGTGCGCTATGGAGCCGTCGAGACTAAGCATCTTGAGAGCGAAGATGGACACGGAGCTTGGGACCTCCTACATTCCAAAACTCATCGCCAGGCAGCCCAAACTGTTCAGCCCCGGCATGCTCCAGCTCATCTCCAAGGGAGAGAGAACCTTCACCAGAGTCGACGAGCACATCGGCAACAGCGATTATCTCGAGTGCGTTTCCAACACCCTTCTCAACATGGAAGCTCTTTCAGCGGCAATCATCGATGGCGCAGAGGTGGACCTTCTCGGTCTCCTTATGCACGACATCAAGAAGGGAAAGAACTACGATCCCTCCAAGACCAGGGTGTCGAGCTCCTCGACGAACCGGGCCATCCAGTACAGGGATTACATCGGAACTCACAACTCGTGCTCCAACATGGACGATTTCGTCTTCAACAAGGAGAGCATCCTCAATATTCACGAGGAGCTCAACTACCCAGTGGATTCCGGCTTCAAGAGGAGATATCGCGGAGAGGGTTCGGATTCTCCAAACAGCTTGCACCCCAGGCTTCCACAACGAAGGACCCTCCCACCTGAGGACATCGAAGAGTACATGGAAGACCTCTTCAAGTTCTGCAACACCGACTACTACACTCCTCAAATTCAGGCCAGCTTGGCACACTTCCAGCTGGAGTACATCAGGCCTTTCAAATCTAGAGTCGATGCGCTCGGCAGGCAGGTCTCGTATGTAATATACGCAAAGCGCCACTTCACCAAGAACATCAACGTCGCCATGGCCGTGGAGTCCATCAGAAGAATCGACAATCCGCTAGACAACCTCACAGCCAACAATGAGAACGGTGTCAAGCAAAGTCCGCTGGAGCTCTGGATATACCATGGGGCCAACGTATTGGTGCGACAAGCTGATATGATCCTCGAAATGGAGCAGAAGTACATCTCGATTGAGGAGAAGTGGAGGGCGACGGTCACAAAGGTGAGGCACGACGACATCTGCGATATCTTGATGCACGACCTCCTCGCCCATCCGATCATCAACGCCAAGTACGTCGCGGAGAGGTGCAACAAGACTCTTCCTGCGGCAAACGATGCGTTGAAGAAACTCGTTTCTGCGAAAATCCTGGCTCCGATAGACAACAGGAAGCGCAACAGGTATTTCTACGCCGTCGATATCCTCGACTATTACAGGAGCTTGCTCGACGAAATCATCCCCCGCGGATGGCTTCCGGGAGTAGAGCTTTTCAACTAACCCGCAAGGAATAATCCTGACCATCACCTACGTTGGGGCTCTGGGGAAACTTCGGGAGCACCATCCGCCATCTTCATTGGAGCTCTGGATAATCATCGAGAGCACCATCCTCTATCTTCAATAATCCTGGGCATCACCTCCGTTGGGACCGCCCTCAGGGGCCGTCCTCAGGAACCTTCCCAGCCCTTTCCAAAGCACCGCCATTTATATGCGAATCACCCAGTTTCATGCACGCCAAATAACCAAATTTCCTCCCCAAACGGATTGTTTTTACAAATTCAGGACGTTTTCAGGAGTCGTCTATATCTTCATTCCTGAAAGGATTTCCAAGCGCGAAATCGAAGCCATGCAACCGAACAGGAGACGCGCAATGGGAAGCTACATAGGCGTATTCAAAAGAAAAGAAGTCAAATATCGTATGAGCAACGGGCAGCTCGATTCCTTCATGAACGGCATTGGAGAGCACACTGTCCACGATGAATTTGGACTGACCAGGATATACAGTCACTATTTCGACACCAACGTGCACGAGATCATATCTCGCTCTATGGACAAGCCCCTTTACAAGGAGAAGCTCAGGCTCCGAACATATGGGGAGCCGAAGGACGAGGACAGGGTCTTCGTAGAGCTCAAGAAGAAGTTCAAGGGCGTGGTCTACAAGAGAAGGGTTGGCATGTCTTATGCCGCAGCGTTGGAATTCCTAGATGGCATGCCGTATGAGATTGCCTGCCAGCGGTTCCCTCTCCAAGACAGGTACATGCAGGTAGATTCCCTCAGTTACAAGAGCATCCAGATCTCGAAGGAGATAGACGCGTTCATCGACCGCAACTCTCCTCTCCACGATGCGATGCTGATCAAATGCGACAGAGAGGCGTTCGTTGGAATTCCAGAAGACGACACCGACGGAATCGACAGACAGCTGCGCATCACCTTCGACAAGAACATCTCGTACATGGAGCTGGTCCCCACCAGGGGCGGTTTGCATGCGAGGGAGCCATCGAACGGGAGGATCTTGCCATCGGAGCCGTTGGACAGTCCCACGCTGTTGCTTCCAAGGGGCGAGGCGATCGTGGAGATCAAGGCCATGGGATCGTATCCGATATGGCTCGCGGACTTGTTGGAGGAATGCAAGGCCTATCCATCATCGTTCTCGAAGTACGGAGAATCCTACTCCCGATGTTATGGCTCGTTGAACCAACATGACCTCTCGACCTCGCAAATCCAAACTTCAGACAACAGCCAGAACGCTTTCAGGAGAAACACAACATGTCAGACTATATCTTCACCTCAATACTAGGAGACACCTCGTCGGTGGCAGCCACCGTTTCAAGCACAGGGTTCATGATATGCAGCCTCACCTCGATAATCCTCGGCGCGGCCGTAGCGGCAATCTACATGTTCAAGCACACGTACTCCAAGAACTTCGTGATAACGCTCGCGCTTCTGCCGCTGATCGTGCAGATGGTGATACTGCTCGTCAATGGAAACCTGGGAGCAGGCATTGCAGTGATGGGCGTCTTCAACCTCGTCAGGTTCCGCTCTGTCCCTGGAAGTGCGAAGGACATCTGCAGCGTGTTCTTCGCGATGGCCATTGGACTTGCCACAGGAATGGGATTCGTGGTGCTCGCGATCATATTCACGATCATCGTGGGCATCGTGAACATCATCTACGTGATAAGCCCGTTCGGAAAGCAGAAACAGCCTGCCAAGGTCCTCAAGATCACCGTTCCCGAGGACATGGATTACGAGGGAGTCTTCGAGGACGTGCTGTCCAACTACACCGACGAGTTCTCGCTTGAGAGCGTGCAGACCACCAACATGGGCAGCCTTTTTCAACTCGAGTACTCGATACACATGAAGGGAGAGGGCCACGAGAAGCAGATGATCGACGAGATCAGGTGCCTGAATGGAAACCTCAAGATCTCATGTGGCCGAGCACCAGCTAACAGGGACGTCCTCTAGCTCTAGAGCAGGTATTGCCGAGCACCAGCGCGGTAGACCTTCGGACGACAGCTCAAGACATCCTCTACCTCAAGGCCTTCTCCAAAGCACAGGTCGATTTATCTCAAATAGATATAATCCTTCTCTAGGAAACGATTCGCGTGAATTCCAATTAATATTCACTGGCGCGCGCAGAGAGCACAAGCCGCACGAGAAGGAGAAGCGATGAGCAAGAAGAAGATGAGCGGGTTTCCGACACAAGAGCAGGCGCTGGCAGATTTCTTCGAGAGCTGGAAACCCACACCAGAGCAGACTGCTACCGAGCTGGTCTCCCTCGATGACTCGATTGACAGGATTCTCTCAGAGGACATCATCTCGAAGTACAATCTGCCCCTTGTGAGGTCCTCGGGCATGGACGGAATTGCCGTCAGGTCGTCGGATTTCGCTGACGGAATCCCAAACACAGCCGAATGGGTGAAGGGAAAGGATTACGTCCGGGCAGACACCGGAGACGACTTCCCCGACGAATTCGATTCCGTGATAGCGATCGAGGACGTGACCGAGCTCGAGGGTGGAGGACTTTCCCTCGATCTGGATGAGCCTGTGACTCCGGGATGCAACGTAAACCCCTCTGGCTCGAGAATTAGATCCGGGGAAACCGTCCTCAAAGCCGGAATCCGCATCAGACCCACCGACATCACCGTGCTCTGCATGGCTGGAGCCACGATGGTGCCGGTGAGGAGAAAGCCCAAGATTGCCTTCATCCCCACGGGAAGCGAGCTAGTTACTTCCGGCACAGAACCACTGCGCGGGCAGAACATCGACACGAACAGCCTGATGGTCAAGCACATGCTGATCGAGTACGGTGCGGAGCCAGTGGTGTTCCCGATCATCCGCGATAACCCGGCGGAGTTGGAGCGTGCACTCGACACTGCGGTTGCAAGCTGTGACTGCGTTGTGATCAACGGCGGGTCTGCGGTAGGTAGCGAAGATTTCAACGTCAGGCTCATGGAGAAGCGCGGAAAGGTCGTTCACCACTACATATCGGCTGTGCCAGGACGCCCGATGATGATGGCAGTGATAGACGGCAAGCCGATTGTTGACCTGCCAGGACCAACGCTCGCAGCATTTTTCGGCACGACCTGGTGCTTGAAGAAGATCGTCAGCCGGTTCCTTGGGACCACGCCTCGTGAGAACCAGAAGGTCAGGGCATTGGCGAAGAATGGCACAGGAGCTCCAAAGAACTTCGCCAAGCTCACTCGAGTCCAGCTGACGAAGTCCGAAAGTGGATACGAGGCCGAATTCATCCCGCGGAAAGCTGGTTTGGCAGATTGCATGGCATCTAATGCGATGCACGTCTCCCCGGTTGGAGAAAGCGGGGTCGAAGCCGGGTCTGTCGTGGAGGTCGAGCTGCTGAGAAGCGAGAGCGAAATCTAGCCCACGCTCTGTTACCACACCACAACACGTGACAGAAGGAAAACCATAGGTGACATTTTTGAACTATAAGTTTTATTTGCACAGTTTGAATATTTAATCAATTAAAATTATCTACAATGCTGAAAACCATTTTCAAAAGAGGGGATTTAACTGCAGTTTTATAAATATGAGGTCATACCGAATTAATCAGAATAATCTTTTCAATAATATAAAATAATTATTATTGAAAAATTTAGGAACGTTTCTGTCACACTTTATTAGTCTATAAGGAACATTACTACTGTTTAAATATAATCAACTTGCGAATCAACCCTACTATCGCAGGCGAGCCCGAGGTGGCCCCCCACCCTATACCATCCCGGACGATTCACACAAAGGAGAGTCGCTGCAGAGGCTCTCCTTTTCCTTTATATTTTTGCCACTTGCATCCACTTGCCCTCATATTCATCTCGTTTGCAAAGTTGTCGTTCGATAACATATGAACATTTGCTCATATGTTCCATAATTCGAGAAAATAGAACTTCGAACAGGACGGCACATATGCGAACAAGGAGGCATATATGACAAAGAGCATGAAGGTTCGTCTGGCCAGAATCATCGTGGCCGCCGTGCTCTCGGTGGTCATAGCGCTTCTCCCATTGAGCTCCTGGCTGGGAGAACGCGACAGCATATACGCCAGCTTCTTCCTATACCTGATCCCATACTTCATCGTCGGGTACGATGTGGTGTGGCGCGCAATTCGAAACATTGCACATGGGCAGGTCTTCGACGAGAACTTCCTGATGTCGATTGCCACTATCGGAACCTTCGCGCTGGTGCTTTTCCCCGAATCAGGACCGCACTTCGCAGAGGGCGTTGCGGTCATGCTGTTCTATCAGGTAGGCGAGCTGTTCCAAGACTATGCGGTCGGAAAATCTAGACGCTCCATCACCGAGATGATGGACATTGCTCCCGAGTACGCCAACTTGGTGTCCGACGGGAAGACCGAGCGGGTCGACCCGGAAGACGTAGAGGTAGGAAGCACGATAATCGTGAAGCCCGGAGAGCGAGTCCCAATCGACGGAATCGTGGTCGACGGGAATTCCCAGCTGAACACAGCGGCGCTCACCGGGGAGTCAGTGCCGAGAATCGTAGAGGAGGGTGCCGAGGTCTACTCGGGTTGCGTCAACCTCACAGGCGCGCTAACGATGAGGACCACGAAGCCCTACAGCGACTCCATGGTCGCGAAGATCTTGGATTTGGTGGAAAACGCCTCGGAGAAGAAGGCCCGCACCGAGAACTTCATCACGCGCTTTGCCAGGTACTACACGCCGATAGTGGTGGGGGCGGCTGTGCTTCTGGCAATTATCCCACCGCTCTTCTTCGGACAGCAATGGGGCGATTGGGTGTTCCGCGCCCTCACATTCCTCGTGGTGTCATGCCCATGCGCTCTGGTAATCTCCATCCCGCTCTCCTTCTTCGGCGGAATTGGTGGCGCCTCTCGATGCGGGATTCTCATCAAGGGAAGCAACTTCATAGAGACACTGGCTCATGCCGACACGGTCGTATTCGACAAGACCGGCACGCTGACCAATGGAACTTTCAACGTGGTGGCAATCCACTCGGAATCCAACGTGGATCCGGACCTCGTGCTATCTGTGGCAGCACATGCCGAGTGCTACTCCAATCACCCGATTGCGATCTCGGTGAAGGAGGCGTATTCGGGGGTAATCGACGAGAAGCAGATTAGAGATGTGCGCGAGGAAAGCGGACATGGCGTTCGCGCAGTGGTGAACGAGCACACGGTGATAGTCGGAAACGACGAGATGATGAAGAGCGACGGGGTGCCCTGGCATGACTGCGAGCTCACAGGGACTATTCTCCATGTGGCCTACGACGGGGAGTACATCGGCCACATCGTGATAGCCGACTCCCTGAAGAATGATTCTGCTGAGGCGATTTCAGATCTGCACGATTGCGGGATCAAGAAGACGGTCATGCTAACTGGAGACCGCAAGGAAGTTGCAAAAGCTGTCGCAGACACGCTTGGGATGGACGAATACTATGGCCAGCTGCTCCCACAGGACAAGGTCGAGAAGGTCGAGGAGCTGTTAGGTGCCGAGCAAGAGGGTCATAAGCTCGCGTTCGTTGGAGACGGGATCAACGACGCCCCGGTTCTCACGAGAGCCGATATCGGAATCGCGATGGGGGCCATGGGGTCAGATGCCGCCATCGAGGCTGCCGACATCGTCCTCATGGACGACAAGCCCACGAAGATCGCCACGGCGATAAGGATCTCCCGTGGAACGTTGCGCATCGCATGGCAGAACATCATATTCGCGATTGGGGTCAAGGTGGTGTTCCTGGTGCTTGCCGCAATCGGACTAGCGAACATGTGGATGGCGGTCTTCGGAGATGTGGGAGTTGCGATTATCGCAATCCTGAACGCAATGAGGTGCCTGAGCGTCTCCAAGTACACAAAGGGCTGATGCTTGCTGGGAAAAGTCCAGGGTCGATGGCACCGGTCTGTGCCCCTCGAAACTGGACGGGTTTGCCATCTCGCGAAATTTCCACTTGATTTTTTCCAGAACGAGGTTTATTTCTAGAAATGTGACAACCGAATAGACCAAACCAATGACGCGGAAAAGTTGGCGGCAATGCGCTGATAGAGAGCTCGGGACGGTGGAAGCCGGGCAGAGATGCAGGTCGTCGAGTGGGCCGCGGAGGGCGCACCGAAAGGCATCCCCTATTAGGCTGCGACGTGAGGCAGGCGTTAAATGCCGGGAATATGATGGTATTCCGCAAGTGCACGAGCAATCGTGAATCAAGGTGGCACCGCGAGTTGGATTCCAACCCGTCCTTGACAGCAAATGTCGAGGACGGGTTTTCTTTTTGCCCTCGGCTGAGGCTCCGGAGACTCATGCGACATCAATGGCGAGACGGCGCAGGGTCTCCCGAGGCTCGAAGACAGGATTCGACAGCTAAGGAGTGAAAGATGGAACCAACGATCGAGCAGGTCCGCCAAATCGCCAAAGAGGGAGGCTACAAGAGGGTCCCGGTCAAGAGGGAGCTCTATGCCGACCGTTTCACAACTATAGAGGCCATGCGCTCTTTCAGGAAGGTGAGCAACCACTGCTTCCTACTTGAGAGCGCCGAGAGCGACCAGCGGTGGGGCAGATACTCATTCCTTGGATTCAACCCATCGCTCGAGATCACATGCAACGAAGGGCACCTCAAGGTAACCCGGAACGTCGAAGATGGGGACCCGCAGATCACCGAGATGGAAGTCGACCATCCAGGCGAGCACATAAGAAAGATCCTCGCAGAGAACAAGAGCCCCCAGCTGGAAGGGTTCCCACCATTTACCGGGGGCCTCGTGGGATACTTCTCATATGACTACATCAAATATGCCGAGCCAACTCTCAAGCGAGATGACATGGGGCACAGGGATTTCCTGGACATGGACCTGATGCTCTTCGACAAGCTCGTGGTGTTCGATTCTTACAGGCAGCGCGTCTATCTAATAGCGAGCGTCGAGGTCGAAGGACTGGATGAGTCCTATGCCAAGGCAGAGCACGACCTGGACAAGATGGAGAGGATCCTCGTCAGCGGCGAACATGCGGACTTCGAGCCGCTCAAACTGCAGAAGCCGTTGGAGCTTAGGTTCTCGCGTGAGGAATTCTGCCAGATGGTGGAGACCGCCAAGGACCACATCCACGAGGGAGATATCTTCCAGGTGGTGCTCTCCAACCCTATGCTGGCGCCTGCAACAGGAAGCCTCTTCGACACATACAGGTACCTGAGGTGCAGCAACCCCTCCCCCTACATGTTCTACTTCACGAGCGACGACGTCGAGATTGCCGGAGCTTCACCGGAAACGCTTGCCAAGCTCACGGACGGGACCCTCTATTCTTATCCGCTGGCAGGCACGAGGCCGCGTGGCAAGGACAGCGCGGAGGACGCGAGGCTGGAAGCAGAGCTCCTCATGGACGAGAAAGAGCTTGCAGAGCACAACATGCTTGTAGACCTCGGCAGGAACGACCTCGGGCGCATTAGCAAGATCGGCACCGTGAAAGTAGAGAACTACCTCAACATCCTCAAGTTCTCGCATGTCATGCACATCGGGTCGACGGTTACAGGCCAGATTGCCGAAGACAAGGATGCGGTCGACGCAATCGACTCAATCCTGCCTGCAGGAACCCTCTCAGGTGCTCCAAAGCTCCGCGCATGCGAGATCATCCAAGAGCTCGAGGGTTCCAAGCGGGGAATTTACGGTGGAGCAATCGGATACCTCGATCTCTCGGGAAACATGGACACTTGCATTGGAATCAGGCTCGTCTACAAGAAGAACGGCGAGATCTGCCTGCAGTCTGGCGCGGGAATCGTGGCAGACAGCAAACCACAGAACGAATTCGCCGAATGCCGCAACAAGCTGCGCGCGGTCGTGGAAGCCGTGGAGGCAGCAGAAGGGGGCTTGGACAGATGATCGTGCTGATAGACAACTACGACAGTTTCTCATACAACCTCTACCAGCTCATCGGCGTTGTGGAACCGGATATCAAGGTGCTCCGCAACGATGCGGTTACAGTTGACGAGTTGGAGACGATGAAACCAGAAGCGCTGATCCTCTCGCCTGGTCCCGGACGCCCAGAAGATGCCGGGATCTGCATCGAGGCGGTTCAGAAGATGAGCGGGAAGATCCCCATCCTCGGGGTCTGCCTTGGACACCAGGCGATTTGCATGGCCTTTGGGGGAAGCATCACCTACGCAAAGGAGCTCATGCACGGAAAGTCGAGCCTCATCGGGTTCGATGGGAACTCCAAGTTGTTCCGAGATATCAAGGTCCCGGCAAAGGTCGGAAGGTACCACTCGCTTGAGATTGACCCAGATAACATCCCCAAATGCCTGCGCGTGACGGCCACGAGCGACAACGGCGAGATCATGGCGGTCGAGCATGTGGAGCACCCGACGTTTGGGCTGCAATTCCACCCAGAGTCGATACTCACACCTCAAGGCGACCAGATAATCCGCAATTTCATAGACATCGTGAGAAACCGGTGACGAGGGGACATCAAGGCACTCGATAACGGTGTCAACCAGAAGGTAACGGCAGAGATGGCAACAGGCCATCGAAACAAGAGAAGCAACACCAAGCAGAAAGAAGGAAATCAAGATGATCCACGAGGCAATCGAGAAGATAGTTTCAAAGGAAGATCTCACTTACGACGAGGCCTATACCGTAATGAGGGAGATCATGGAGGGAAAGAGCACTCCCACTCAGAACGCGGCCTTCCTGGCGGCGCTCTCCACAAAATCGACAAAGGCCGAGACTATCGACGAGATCTCCGGATGCGCCGAGGCGATGCGCGAGCTCGCCACCCCTGTGGAACACCCGGGCGTCGAGACCTTGGAGATCGTCGGCACCGGAGGAGACCGCTCGAACACCTTCAACATCTCCACAACCGCGGCTATTCTCAGCGCGGCAGCTGGGTCCAAGGTCACCAAGCACGGTAACAGGGCGGCCAGCTCCAAGTGCGGGACCGCCGACTGCCTGGAGGCTTTGGGAGTCAATCTCGACCAGAGTCCCGATAGGGTGCGCGAGGAGCTCGAAAGCTGCGGGATAGCCTTCATGTTCGCTCAGAAGTACCACACCTCGATGAAGTATGTCGGCCCCATTCGCAAAGAACTCGGAATCCGCACGGTCTTCAACATCCTCGGCCCGCTCACGAACCCTGCCAAGCCGGCCTATTTCCTGCTAGGGGTCTACGACGAGTATCTCTGCGAGCCGATAGCCAAGGTCCTCTCCAGTCTGGGAGTCAGGCGCGCATTCGTGGTATACGGACAGGACAAGATGGATGAGATATCCCTTTCGGCACCGACCACGGTTTGCGAGCTGAGGGATGGATTCTACAGGACCTCGACGATCACTCCGGAGCAGTTCGGGTTCGAGCGCTGCTCCAAGGAAGACGTGGTTGGAGGCGAGCCGGCAGAGAACGCACAGATGCTCAAGGACATCCTCGCCGGAAAGCTGGAGGGCCCTAAACGCGACATCTCGCTCCTCAACGCTGGAGCCGCTATCTACATATCCGAGGTTGCGGACACGGTGGAAGAAGGCATCGCGCTTGCCAGAGAACAGATCGAGAATGGCAACGCCATGAAGACCCTCGAAAAGTTCATCGAGGAGTCGAACAGATGAGACAGCCCGGTGGAATACTTCAGGAACTTGCGGACTCCACTCTGAAGAGGTGTGAGGATTTCAAGGCCGCAAACGACGTATCTGCTTTGATCGATGAGGCTGAGCGCATTGCCGATTCTGAGAAAGTGGCAAGCCAGGCCCTCATAGAGGATGCAGGGCGAAGCAACGCAGCCGGGCGGGAAAACACGTCTCCTGCTCCCCTGCCGTTCGAGGCGGCCCTCTCCACCCCCGGGATGTCTTTTATCTGCGAGGTGAAGAAGGCGTCTCCCTCCAAGGGAGTCATAGCCGAGGACTTCCCGTACCTCGACATTGCACGCGAATATGAGTCGGCAGGGGCATCTGCGATCTCGTGCCTCACCGAGCCGCATTGGTTCAAGGGAAGCTGCGATTACCTCCGCCAGATCTCCGCAGAAGTCTCGATTCCCGTGCTCCGCAAGGACTTCACCGTGGACGAGGTGATGGTCTACCGCGCAAAGGTCATCGGCGCATCGGCGGTATTGCTGATCTGCTCCATCCTGGACGACGACGAGATCTCGAGGTATTCCGAGTTGGCGACGCGCCTTGGGATGTCGAGCCTCGTGGAAGCGCATGATGCCGAGGAGGTCAGACGCGCCGTGGCCCTAGGTTCGAGAATCGTGGGGGTCAACAACCGCAACCTCAAGGACTTCACGGTGGACATCGACAACAGCGCTAAGCTACGCGAGATGATCCCAAACGGGACGATTTACGTCTCTGAGAGCGGGATCAGGACACGCGACGACGTGGCCAAGCTCGAGGAAATCGGAGTAGATGCCGTGCTGATCGGCGAGAAGCTGATGCGAAGCGAGAACAAGAGAAAGATATTGGACGAGCTCAGGGGTGTTGGGAAATGACGAGGTCCAGCAGAGAGAGGCAGGCTGAGATCCTGGCCCAGGTCAAGTCCACGGATGGACCCTGCAAGATAAAATGCTGCGGGATGTTCAGGGAGCAG